>CALVKP010000113.1 GCA_944332735.1 uncultured Bacilli bacterium
AGCATTAATGTTTGATATGTAAAAAAAGGCCTAGTAATAGGTCTATGTTAGCGTGCTCTGATATACGAATTTATAAAATTAAAAAAATTTACTAAAAACTATTGATTTTTATTAGCAAGTTTTTGTGGTGTTAAAATGTAAACAGTAAAAAACTAGGTGAGAGACATGCAGAAATTAGAGTTTGTTTTAGTTCGAAAAAATGGACATAACAATGAAACATTGATTGATTCTTATGTAGAAATTTTGAAAAATTATTTTTCGATTTTAAAGAAAGAATTGGAGACACTATTATTTATTCCAAATCTTTTTCAAAAGAATTTCATATGAATTGCTATGGCAAGATTCCGTGGGGGTTATATGAAACTGAATGAGTCACAATTTTATGAAAATAAAACTGGTTATTGTAAGTAAATATTTTAAAGAAGAACAGTCAGGTTTTATATTTACAATATTTAATAATTATCATATAATGAAAGAGGGATACTTACTAAGTGTTCCTGTATGTTGGTACACTTAGCGTATGCTAGGTGTTTTTAAATGTAATAGACAGTAGAAGGATGCTGAGAAGCTTCAAAAGTTGTATTAATTGTTTAATCAGTTATTTCTCATATCTCATAACCGTCACTTCCTATCTATATTGGAAGTGAACACCTAACAAGTCCCTCTACTAATAACATACTGTAAAGGAATCATAAATTCCTTTTCCATTTATAAAAAAATGTAAACAGTAGGAGATGGAACCCAATCAAATCCATATATTCTAGGATAAATCGCTTAAGCGATTTTTCTTATGCTTTCCATAAAATACATTGCTGAAATAGGTATCATTTGTTATAATTGTTATAAGATATGTAGGTGAAGATATGAAAAAGAATGGTTTTACATTAATTGAGTTGTTAGCAGTTATTTTAGTGATTGGTATTATGGCTTTAATTTCAACTCCATTAGTTATGGATCAAATAGAAAAGTCAAAAAAAGAAACACTTCGTGATTCTATTAAGGGAATGGTTAATGCAATCCGATATTATCAGACAGAAAATGAAATATTTGATGGTGGTACATATACAGTAAATGGAAGTCAATTAAAGCATGGGAGTGATGTAATAGATGTGGATGGTTCTATTTTGGGAAGTGGTACTATTACAATGAATGAGAAAGATGAAGCAACTGTAAAAATTCAATATCAACAATATTGTGCAACAGGAAATTCTGAGAATTTAAAAGTAGAAACAAAAGAGTGTAATTAAAAACCTACTTCCGAGGAAATAGGTTTTTTGTATATCCTATTTAATATGGTCTATAATAGTAATATGGTGGGTAGTAATAGTTATTATAATAATATGGACGAGGTTGAAATACAGGGGCAAGTAATCCTCCTGTGATTCCTCCTAAAATAAATGGTCCTAAGAAGCCAAAACGTTCATCATTTGGTTTTGGTGGTCTATATCCATTTATAAATCTTTGATTATTTATATATGGATATGGTTGATAATTCATAAAATCCCCCCCTCAATGATAATATATGAAAAGAAAAGAGTGATGACACATGAAAGAAAAAATAGAAATACTAAGTAATACAATTGTAACTTATTCATTAAAAGTGAAAGAAAATGATCGAGTATTAATTGAAAGTGCATATGAAGCAAAACCTTTATTAGTACAATTAATTAAAGATATTTCTAAAGTAGGTGGAATTCCCTTTGTAAGATTAACAGATAGTATGATGGATGGTTTACAAAATGAACTGGCTACCTTTTCACGAATTCCAGAGATGAAGGCCCAAGCACAGTATGATATTGATCACTTTGATTGTTTTATTCGTATTCGTTATTTAGATAATGAATATAATTCTAAGAATATAAAACCAGAGTTTAGAAAAGTATTAGGAGAAGCTACCAAAGAAATTCATAGTATTCGTATTAATGAAAGAAGATGGACTTTATTAAATTATCCTTCTGATTTAGATGCGTTTAAAGCACGTATGACGAGTGATGATTTTAAAAAGTATGCGATGGATGTTATGACAATTGATTATGAAAAGATGTCTAATATGATAAAACCTTTGAAAGAATTAATGGAAAAAACAGATAAAGTTCGTATTGTTGGACCAAATACAGATATATCATTTTCTATTAAAGGAATACCTGCTATTCCATGCTGTGGGACTATGAATATTCCAGATGGGGAATGTTATACTGCACCTGTGAAAGATAGTGTGAATGGTACAATTACTTATAATACCCCATGTCCATACCAAGGTAATATTTATCACAATGTATCATTAACATTTGAAAATGGAAAAATAGTGAAAGCAACTTGTGATGAAGATAATGAAAGATTAAATGAAATATTTAATACCGATGAAGGAGCTCGTTATGTAGGAGAATTCTCATTTGGTTTAAATCCTGAAATTAAAGAACCAATGGGAGATATTTTATATGATGAGAAAATTATTGGAAGTATTCATTTTACACCAGGAAGTGCTTATCATGATGCATTTAACGGCAATAAAAGTTCCATTCACTGGGATATGGTTTTGATTCAAAGACCAGAGTATGGTGGAGGAGAAATCTATTTTGATGATGTTTTAATTAGAAAAGATGGTAAATTTTTACTAGATGAATTAAAACCACTCAATTATGAATAAAGTATCGCTTGATACTTTTTTTGTTAGTTTAGAAATTCTAAAATAATTTTTAATGCATACATTAAATTGGGAGGTTGTTATGAAACGATTCTTTGAAATTCTAGGTTTTTTAAGTCTCATTTGTTTTAGTTTTTTTTATACAGAAAAAACAATTGACGTCGTAAAAGAAGTCGATGATATTATGATTACTTTAAAAGAACAAGCACCTAAATATCAAGTAAAAGCAGAGAATGCGAAAATAGATGGCATGTTTATGATACCTGGAATCTCTGGAAAAATAGTGAACATACAAAAAAGTTATGAAGAAATGAAACACTATGGTAAGTTTCATCCCAATTTACTGGTATATGATAAAGTATCTCCAGAAATTAGTATTAAAAACAGATATGATAAATATATTCAAACTGGGAATCCTAAAAAAAGACAAGTGAGTTTTATTTTTATTGTAGGAGAAAAAGATAATCCTAGTCCTTTTATAAACATATTAAAAAAGAGTAAAGTAACAGGTACTTTTTTTATAGATAGTAGTTGGCTTGAAAAAAATCAAACGGAGTTAATTGATTTTATTCATCATAAATTTACAGTAGGAAATTATAGTAACCAAGGAGATTATAGTCATGAATCATTTGTGTGGATGGATACAATTATTAAAAGAGTAGGAGGGCAAAAACAAAGTTATTGTCTAGTGGAAAAAGAAAATAAAAAAGCACTAAAAAATTGTCAATTACAAAAAGATTATACAATTTATCCAAATATCATGATTAAAGAAAATCCATATTCAGAATTAATAGAACAAGTAAAAAATGGTAGTATTATTTTGATGAAGATGAATAGAAAAGTAAAAAATGAATTACCAATGATGATAACATATTTAAAACAAAAAGGGTATGAAATAGTGAATTTAGAGAATTTATTAGATGAATAAAACCTATCATACGTGTTATAATATGTTTGGTGATTGGCGATGAATAAGATTGAAATATTATCTCCAGCAGGTACGATGGAAAGTTTTTATGCTGCATTATTAGGTGGTTGTGATGCGGTTTATCTATCTGGGTATCAATTTGGGGCACGTAGTTATGCAGGAAATTTTTCAATGGAAGAATTAAAAGAAGTAATTGAAATTGCTCATTTATATCAAGTGAAAGTATATGTAACTGTAAATACGATGATTTATGAACGAGAAGTAGAAAATCTCATTCATTATATAGATGAACTTGTTACATATCATCCTGATGCTTTCATTATTGAAGATATTGGTATGTTTGATTTGATTCATCAAAGATATCCGAAATTAGAGTTACATGCTTCTACTCAAATGCATTTACATAATCAATCAGGAGTTGAATTTGCCAAAAAAATAGGGTTAAAACGAGCAGTTATTGCAAGAGAAACACCCATTGAAGAAATAAAGAAAATAAGAGAACAAGTAGATTTGCCAATCGAAGTATTTTGTCATGGAGCTCTTTGTATTAGTTATTCTGGACAATGTTTAATGTCTAGTTTAATAGGGGGTAGAAGCGGAAATAGAGGAACTTGTACTCAGTGTTGTAGATTAGATTATACACTTTGTAATGAGAAAAAAGAACCATTAGAACATGGTTATATGTTAAGTACAAAAGATTTAAATACTTTAGATTATATAAAAGAATTAATAGAAGCTGGTATTGATAGTATTAAAATAGAAGGAAGAATGAAACGACCAGAATATGTGTATTATGTAACACGTATGTATCGTAAAGTAGTAGATGCTTATTATCAAAACCAACCAATAGAGATTACAGAAGAAGAAATAGAACAATTAAAAAAATTATTTAATCGTGGTTTTACAAAAGGATTTTTATTTCATGAAAATATGAGATGTTTTATTAATGCATATCGTCCTAATCATATGGGAATTCCAGTAGGAAAGGTAATATCAGTTCAAAATAAAAAAATTCAAATTCAATTAACTGATTCTGTTTCTATTCATGATGGATTACGTATATTAGATAAAAATGATGTAGGGGTTGTATTAAATGAATTTACATGTCATAACAAAAGAGTGAAAAAAGCAAGGAAAGGAGACATCATTTCTCTTACGATTCATGATATTGTAACGCCAGGTTGTAAGGTAGTAAAAACAACTGACTATGAACAGATGCATCAAATTCATAAGATATTAAAAGAAACAAAAAGAATTGTACCAATCCAAGGAGAAGTTATTTGTAAGGTAGGAAAACCTTTAGAATTAAAAGTAACAGATCAATCTCATACAATTGTTATACATACTGAAAAAGTATTAGAAGCTGCGAAAAAACAGCCTGTTACAAAAGAAGAAATAAAAGAAAAATTAATGAAGTTAAATGATACAGTTTATCGTTTTGAAAAATTAATTATTCATGGAGAAGAAGGGTTTATTCCTCTTTCTACATTAAATGAATTAAGAAGAAGTATGGTTATAAAGTTAAATCAATTACGTTTAAAAAGAGAAGATTATATTCCTCAAACATATCAAAGAATCTTCAAAAAAGAAACAACAATCTCATATCATACTGCATTGATTCAAAAAGAAGATCAATATCAATTATTACCTAACAAGATTCAAGTCATATATGTAGAAAAAGATTTGTATGAGAAATTAAAACAAGATCAAAAAGTGGTATTAAAATTACCCAATATTATGAAAGAATATCCAAAGATAAATAAGCCTGTCTTAGTATCAGAGTATGGAAGTTTGATGCATTATCAAAATATAATGACAGATTATACATTCAATGTGGCAAATTCATATGCTGTACGTTTTTTAGAAAGTCTAGGTGTAAAGAGAGTGACACTTTCTTTAGAGTGTTCTAAAGAACAAATAGAAGAGTTATATGATGCTTATGTAGCTAGATATCAAGATATTCCAAGTATTGAAGTAATAGAACAAACGACTCCAATTGTTATGACTTTAAAATATCCATTACTTCAAAAATACCAAATAAAAAAAGGCTATTTAACAAGACATAATCATTATTTTCCAGTAATACAAAAAGATAATTATACTGAGATATATTTCTATAAGCAAATCACAAAACAAATAACAAAAAAAGAAAAGATAAGCATACGAGTAGAATATTTTAAATGAGACTGATAACACCAGTCTCTTTTTGTCAAAAATTATAGAAAATCTATATAAAAAATACTATTGAAAAACTAAAAAATATGATAAAATGTTATTAGTAGTATTATGATAGGGGTAAAAAAATATGAGAAAGATAAATAGAATAAGAAATGGAAATAAAAATAGACTTTATTATATATTTGGAATGATAGCTATTTGTGCTTTTGTGTCTATTGGAATTGGTTATTCCATTATGTCAAGTACAGTAAAAATAGATGGAACTGCCTCTATTACTTCTACTTGGAGAGTTGTATTTACAAAAGCAGTAGAAAATACCATGCAAGGAGCAACAACTACAGCAGAACCTTCTATTACTGGCGGAACAACACTAGATATTGGAGTAGAATTAGATGAAAAAGGAAGTCAAGCTATTTATGATGTAACAGTAGAAAATCAAGGAACGATTGATTCTTATGTAAAAGAGATTCGTCTAAATGAAGGAGAACCAACTGATTTAAAAGTTTATGTTAGTGGATTATATAAAGGTTTTTCATTAAAAGCAGGAGAGAGTAAAACATTTCAAGTAATTGCTGAATGGAGTGCAGGAGTTCCTGAAAGTAATGAGACAGAAAAAGATGTAAATGTGTCAGTTGATTTTGAACAGGAAACAGAAGATGTAGAACAACCACAATTAAGTATGCCTACATATACAGTAGATTATCCAAATGAAGTATGGACAAAAGAAAAGAATGTAACAATGACATATCCAGAAGGAGAAAATTTGTTATATCAATACTCAACAGATGGTGGAAAGACATGGTTAATTGCTCCATCCAGAGTATATGTGTTAAAGTTTACAACAGAGGGAACTTTATATATTAGAGTTAGTGATGGAGTAAGTGTTCTTACAACACCATTAATTACAATCGATAAAATAGATGGAACAGTTCCAGAAGTACAAGTAAATGGAAATGATAGTGAATGGACAACCTCTAAAACACTAACGATTAATGCCAGTGATAAAGAATCAGGACTGGCGACAAATCCATATTCATGGGATGGAGGAAAGACTTGGACATCTGTCAAAGAAAAAGAATTCACTTCTAATCAAACAGTGAATATCTGGGTAAAAGATAATGCCGGAAATATTAACAAGCAGTCAGTTACAATTAGTAAAATAGATAATCAAGCGCCAACGAATGTAACATTAAAAGAAGGATTAATCACTTCATCAAGTATTAGTGTAACAGCAAATG
>CALVKP010000114.1 GCA_944332735.1 uncultured Bacilli bacterium
CGTTGATCATTGTTTATTTTGTTTCTCCTTGATCATTGTTTATTTAGTTTCTCGTGTATCATTGTTTATTTAGTTTCACGTGGAACATTGTTTATTTAGTTTCACGTGGAACATTGTTTATTTAGTTTCACGTGGAACATTGTTCCTTTTTTATCTCAAATGAGATAAAAAAGGACTTTTAGATAAAAGTCCCTAATTATTGTCATTATCAATCTTATCTTCGATTGTTTCTTCTTTTTCTATTAGTGCAACAGTACTAACAATTTGTTCATCTTTTAAGTTAATTAATTTAACACCTTGAGCAACACGACCTGTTGTTGAAACTTGAGATAATGAAAGACGTATTATAATTCCACTATCAGTAATAATCATCAAATCTTCATCACCACTTACTATTTTAAATGCAACAATATTTCCATTTTTTTCTGTGATATTTAATGCTTTAACTCCCTTACTGCCACGATGAGTTTTTCTATACTCATCAATTTTAGTACGCTTTCCATAACCTTTTTCAGTTACAACAAGTACTTCTTGCATTTCTTCTGCAATCTCACAGCCTACGGCATATCCTCCGTCCATATCAATACCTCTAACTCCAGAAGCAGTTCTTCCCATTGTACGAAGTTCCTTTTCATCAAAACGAATCATGCGACCATTAGATGAAGCAATTAATATTTCACTATTTCCATCTGTTTTTTTGACAGAAATTAATTCATCATTTTCTTTTAATGTAATTGCAATCTTACCATTCGAACGAATGTTCTCAAATTCACTAACAGCAGTTTTCTTTACTATTCCATTTTTAGTACAGAATACAACATATTTTGCTTCATCATGAGCACTTACTTTTAACATTGTTTTAATTTTTTCGTCTTTATCTAAAGGCAATAAATTTATAATTGGTAAGCCTTTAGATTGACGACTAAATAATGGAATTTCGTATCCTTTCATACGATATACTTTTCCTTTGTCACTAAAGAACATGATATAATCATGCGTTGTCATTGAAATTAAACTATCAACAAAATCCTCTTCATTTGTAGACATACCTTTAATTCCTACTCCACCACGATTTTGTGTGTTATAATTTTCACTATTCATTCGTTTAATATAACCTTTGTTTGTTAACGTAACAACAATATTTTCAACAGGAATTAATGATTCGTCTTCAATATAATCTATTGCAGACATATCAATATAAGTTCTTCTTTCATCGGCATATTTTTTCTTAATTTCTAACAATTCTTCTTTAATAATATTTAAAATCTTTGTATTGCTTTCTAAAATTGAACGTAATTCTTGAATCAGTTTTAACAATTCTGCTAATTCGTTTTCAATTTTTTCTCTTTCTAATCCAGTTAAACGACGTAATTTCATTTCAAGAATTGCGTTTGCTTGAATTTCACTCAAACCAAATCTTTCCATTAAATCTTGGCGCGCAATATCATCAGATTTAGCGGCTTTAATCAATTTAATGATTTCATCGATATTATCAAGTGCAATTTTTAATCCTTCCAAAATATGCACTCTTTTTTCTGCGGCATTTAAATCGAATCTTGTTCTTCTTATAATAACTTCTTTTTGGAAATCAATATATTTTGAAATAATATCTTTTAAACCTAAAGTTTTTGGAACCCCTTGATCTAACATCAAGAAAGTGATTCCATAATTTGTTTGAAAAGAGGTATGTTTATATAATTTATTTAAAACAACCTGAGCATTTGCATCTTTTTTTAAAGTAATTGTTATTTTAATACCATTTTTTAAATCTGAATGATAATCTGAAATACCTTCTATTACTTTGTTATGAACCAATTCTGCAACTTTATTTTTTAATTCTGATGTGTTAACTCCATATGGTACTTCATCAATTATAATATAATTTCTACCATTTTTTTCTTCAATATGAGCTTTACTTCGAACAGTAATTGTTCCTTTTCCAGTTTCATATGCTTTTTTGATTCCACTATTTCCTAAAATTGTTGCTCCAGTTGGAAAATCAGGCCCTTTAATATATTGCATTAATCCAGTTACATCTATATCTGGATTATCGATGTAAGCAACACAACCATCTATTACTTCACCTAAATTATGTGGTGGAATATTAGTAGCCATACCAACAGCAATTCCTGTTGTTCCATTTACTAAAATATTAGGAAAACGAGAAGGTAAAACTTTTGGTTCTTGTTCCAATTCATCAAAATTTGGTACAAAATCTACAGTATCTTTATTAATATTTCTTAATAATTCCAATGAAATTTTTGATAATCGCGATTCGGTATAACGCATTGCTGCTGCACCATATCCTTCAATGTTACCAAAATTTCCATGGCCATCAACTAGCATATAACGATATGAGAAATCTTGTGCCATACGAACCATTGCTTCATATATGGAAGAATCACCATGTGGGTGAAATTTTCCCATAACATCTCCGACAATTCTGGCACTCTTTTTATGAGGTTTATCTGGCGTAATTCCTGATGCATACATAGAATATAAGATACGTCTATGAACAGGTTTTAATCCATCTCTAAGATCTGGTAAAGCACGTGAAGTAATTACACTCATAGAGTATTCTAAGAATGATTTTCGTACTTCTTCTACGATATTTTGTTCTTTTAATTGATCCATTCTATCACTCCTATACATCTATCATTTCTGCAAATTTTGCATTTGTTTCAATAAAATTACGACGTGGTTCTACTTCTTCTCCCATGAGTTGCGAGAATACTTGATCTGCTCGAACCATATCATCTACAGTAATTTGTCTTAATACGCGTTTATGAATATCCATCGTTGTTTCGTTTAACTCTTCGGCATCCATTTCTCCTAAACCTTTCATACGGGCAATTTCATATTTTGTATTAGGGTTTAAGCTTGCAATATATTCATCTCTTTCAGCTTCATTTAATACGTATTTAATGGTTTTACCATGCTTAATAACGAACAAAGGTGGTTGAGCTGCATAAACGTGTCCTGCCTCTACAATTGGTCTAAAAAAGCGGTAAAATAGAGTTAAAAGAAGCACTCGAATATGAGAACCATCAACATCAGCATCAGTCATAATAATAATTTTGTCATATCTAAGTTTTGATAAATCAAATTCTTCTCCAATACCAGTTCCAAAAGCAGTAATAATTGTTCTAATTTCTTCATTTCCCAAAGCACGATCTAATCTTGCTTTTTCTACATTTAAAATCTTTCCACGTAATGGAAGAATTGCTTGTGTCATACTATCTCTACCTTTAATAGCACTACCCCCAGCAGAATCCCCTTCTACTAAAAATATTTCACATTCACTTGCATCTTTACTCTTACAATCAGATAATTTTCCCCATGTATTAGTCATATCTAAATCACCTTTACGGCGTGTTAATTCACGTGCTCTTTTTGCTGCTACTCTAGCTTTAGCTGCAAGCATTGCTTTTTCAACAATTGCTTTTGCTTGATTAGGATTTTCAAGTAAAAATCTTTCTAACCCTTCTCCAAATATACTAGAAGCAATTTTACGAACTTCAGAATTACCTAATTTTGTTTTAGTTTGACCTTCAAATTGAGGGTCTGGATGTTTACAAGATACAATTAATGTTAATCCTTCTTTTACATCTTCAGAACTCAAATTATCATCTTTTTCTTTTAATATATTATTTTTTCTAGCATAATTATTTAATACACGGGTTAAAGCCATTCTAACTCCATCTTCATGAGTTCCTCCTTCTGGTGTATGAATATTATTTACAAATGAATAAATACTAGCAGAATATCCTGTATTATATTGTAGTGCAACTTCAATGCTAATATCATTTTCCACACTACCTATATGAATAATACTTTCATGAATTGGGGTTTTATTTTTATTTAAAAATTTAACATACTCACTTAATCCACCTTCATAAACAAATTCTTCACGTTTTTTCTCTGCTTCATTTCTATCATCACATAAAATAATACGAAGTCCTTTATTTAAGAAAGCAAGTTCTCTTACTCTTTCTTTTAAAATATCATAATCAAAAGAAGTTGTTTCTGTAAAAATCGTAGGATCTGGTTTAAATGTAACTGTTGTACCAGTTCGTTCTATATCACATTCACCAATAACTTTCAAACGATCAACCGTTTTTCCTCCATTTTCAAAACGAATAAAGTAAATTTTACCATCTTGATAAACTTTTACTTCCACCCAGCTACTTAATGCATTAACTACAGAAGCACCAACACCATGAAGACCACCAGAAACTTTATATCCGCCGCCTCCAAACTTACCACCAGCATGTAATACTGTATAAACTGTTTCTACAGTTGAAATACCGGTTTTTGGGTGAATACCTGTGGGAATGCCACGCCCATCATCTTTTACTGTTACAGACTCATCTTTATTAACAATAATTTCAATATCATCACAATATCCAGCTAACGCTTCATCAATCGCATTATCTACAATTTCCCATACCAAATGATGTAAGCCACGAGAACTTGTAGATCCAATATACATACCAGGACGTTTTCTAACAGCTTCCAATCCTTCTAATACTTGAATATCAGACGCATTATAATGTTCAATCTTTTCTTCCATAATTTACACCTCATCTTTACTGACTAATTTTCCATCATGAATATGAATTAAAGATGCATTTTCGATTAATTTTGAATCTAATAATTCTAATTCAGTTGTTGTAATAATTGTTTGTGTATTATGATTAATATGTTTTAGTAAATTATTTCTCTTATGAAAATCCAATTCACTAAAAACATCATCTAATAATAATATTGGAGTATCTTTCTTATAATCTTGAAATAATTTAATTTCTGCTAATTTTAAAGCAAGCACAGCCATTCTTTGTTGGCCTTGAGAACCGTAAGATTTTAACAAATTCCCATCTAAAAGAAATTCTAAATCATCTTTATGTGGACCAACTAACGTAACACCTAGCCTTTTTTCTACTTCTTGATGTTTCTTTAATTTTTCTAACAACTGTATTTGATAGGAAATATCACTTTCTAAATCAATATTTGTATGATAATTCAAAGAAAATGATTTTAATCCTGATATATCTTCAAATATAACAGGAACATACTGATTTAATTTATCGACAAATTTTTTCCTCATTCGATAAATTAATTCGGCTTTCATTACAAAATATTGATTCAATATAGATAAATATCCTTCATCTACATATTCGCCTTTAACATATTGTTTTAAACAATCATTTCTCATTTTTAGTAATTTATTATAATCGTTTAATACATCTAAATATGTAGAATATAATTGTGATAATTCAAGATTCATAAATCTTCTACGAAATGATGGACCTGCTTTAATTAAATCTAAATCTTCGGGATAAAAAATAATAAGATTCATATGTGAAATATAATCACTCATTTTTTTTATCTCATTATGATTAATCTTTAATAATTTCTTTGTTTTTGAAATTCCTATTTCTAATGTTTCAGTTTGATCTTGAAAAAAAACATTTCCTTTAATATATGCAGCTGATTCATTCTTTTGAATTAATGTATTATCAATAAAAGATCTATGAGATTTTGTCATTCCTAATACATAAATTGCCTCTAACAAATTTGTTTTTCCCTGAGCATTATTTCCATAAATAATATTAATGGAGGGTTGAAATGAAATTTGAAAGTCGTTGTAATTACGAAAATGACTCACATAAATATTTTCTAAATACATATCCTCCCTCATTTCTAGAAAAAACACTGTTATTTTGAAATTAGTATATAAAAGGTACTCCTATACACACTTACTATTATACCATAGAAATGACGTAAAAAATAAAAAAACAAGCAAAATGCTTGTTTTTTTAAAATATTTTTCGTTTTCTTAAAACTGATTCTAACTTTGTTGCTCTTAAAATTTGATTTTCCAACGAACCATATGAAATATCTAATTCAATATTTTTTCCGCAGTGAAAATATAATATTGATTTTTCCTCACAACGAATATGATTCTTAACATGATTTAAAGCTATCCAAGCACATTTAGGAAATCTTGGTGAAGCTGTTGGAAAAAAAATAATAGATTGAGTTTCTTCAATAATAATTGGTGCTTTATAATTAATACCTGTCAGATGTTTTGTTCCTTCATGTCTACCTAGATAAGAACTGCCAAAAGAACGACAACTATAATCAATAATTTGACTTGGAGTTTGATTTACCAAAAAACTATCTTGTTTCTCAATAACTTTTGTTACGTTTGTTCCTACTGGTAGCAAAGCCAATGTATTTGAATTTACTTCATATTCATTTATCATTTTTTCACCTCCTCTATTAATAATGTTCGACAAAATAAGTCGAATGTCCTTTACTTTATCAAAAAAAAGTGAAAAAAATGTCATTTTTTGTCGACACTAAAAAAAAAAGAACAAAATGTTCTTTAATATGTACGAATCGGTAAAATTAGTTGTATTAGATTATCACTCTCAGGATTTTTAAGAATAATTGGCTTAATCTCCCCATTAAATAATAATTCTACTTCTTCACTTTCAAATGATTTTAAAGCATCCATCATATATTTACTACTAAATGCAATTTTTATTTCTTTATCATTGTTTTTTTGCACACTCAATTTTTCTTCTACATTCCCAATTTCTGGAATATTAGATGACACAATAATTTCTGTTCCTTTACTCTGTAATTTGATTGTATTTTTATCTGCTTCATTTGTTAATAAAGACGCACGATCGATAGAATTAAAGAAATCTCTGTAATTAACACGCATCGTCAATTCAAAGTCTGTAGGAATTAATTTTGATGTATTTGGATATGTTCCATTAATTAAACGAGACATCATTATAATAGAATTAAATTTAAATATAACTTTATTATTAAATACATGCATTTCTAATTGTTCATCTTCATCATTAAATAAACGAATTAATTCATTTAAATTTTTTGTAGGAATAACAATATCTGTCGCATCTTGTAATAAACTTTGAATCTCAACAGTTTTTTTAGCTAAACGATATGAATCAGTTGCTGTACATTCTAATAAATTTCCTTCAAAATGGAAATTAATACCTGTTAAAATAGGTCTAGATTCTTGTGTAGAAGTAGCAAATGAAGTTTGTGTAATAATGTTTTTAAATAATTTTTGAGAAATATAAACTGGTGTTTTACTATCTTCTAATTCTAAATTAGGAAATTCTGATACATTATTACAATTCAAATGAAACGAAGAATTTTGTGTATAAATATAAAGTTTAGAATCAACAACTTCTTCTATATTAATTAATTCATTAGGTAATTTTCTAATAATTTCGTATATATATCTACCAGATACAACTATTTCTCCTGTAGTATCAATATTATCAATATCTTTTTTATCAATAAAAGTTTTAATAGCTACTTCATTATCAGTACTCATTAAATAAAGTCCCTCATTTGTTAATTCAAATTTAATACAATTTAATATTGGTATTAAATTTTTATTAGATATACCCCTAATTACATAATTTAAATGTTCCATTAATTTGTTTTGTTTAATTGTCAATTTCATAGTTTATACCTTCTTTCTTGTTATTATTTAATAAATATATTTATATTATAAAAGTGGATTGTGTGGAAAAACAAAATATGATTGAAAAATAATGTCAAAATGAGAATTAAACATTGTGGAAAAAAAGTATATAAATTTTATTTTTACACAATTATTTGATTTGAGTAATAATTTTTTGTATTTCCATCTCTAAAATTGGGTTTTTTTTCATTTCATTTTTAATTTTTTCCACTGAATGCATTACGGTAGTATGATCTTTTCCACCAAATTCGATTCCTATCTTAGGTAGAGATTCTTCTAATACTGTTCTGCATATATACATAGCAATTTGACGTGGAACTGCAATTGCAGCTATTCTTTTTTTACTTTTTAAATCTTCCACTGTAATATTATAATTACTCGCAACTAGCTGTTGTACTTGATCTATTTTGTTTTTTGCAACAACACTTTTTGCAAAATAATCTTTTAACGCTTCAATTGCTAAATCTAATGTAATATCTGATCCATTCATCATTGTTGCGTAAGCTACCACACGCGTAATAGCACCTTCTAATTTTCGAATATCACTTGTACAATTACTAGCTATGTATTCTTTTACTTCTTTAGGAAAAGCATTGGACATAACCTGACCTTCTAATTTTTTATCAATAATATCCATTCTTAATTTAAAATCAGGTGGCAAAATATCTATTGTAAGCCCCCAGTTAAATCTTGTACGTAATCTATCTTCTAATAATTTTAAATCATCCGGTGAGCGATCAGAAGAAATAATAATTTGTTTATTATTACCATATAAATCATTAAAAGTGTTGAAAAATTCTTGTTGTGTTTGATTAGCATTTCCTAAATATTGAATATCATCAATCATTAATACATCAATATCACGATATTTTCTTTTAAAGATATCAACGCTATCGAAATTATTTCCGTCTTTATTCTTTTTATTAATTCCAATAAAATCAGAGACAAATTTTTCACTTGTTACATATAAAACTCTTTTTTTACTATTTTTAATAATATAATTTCCAATTGCATGCATCAAATGTGTTTTACCTAAACCACTATTTCCATATATAAATAAAGGATTATACATAAATCCAGGTTTTTCTGCAACAGCAAGAGAAGTTGCTTTAGCAAATTTATTACTTGATCCAACAATGAAGTTATCAAATGTATATAAAGGATTTAAATTTGTTTCATATTCATTAATAGAAGGAACTCCAACATTATCTGTATTTATTTCAATATTTTTCTCTATTTCTTCATTTGTTACATATTCAAATTGAAAATTAGTTCCCGTAATTTCTGCAAAAGTTTCTTGAATTAAGTCATTATAATTTTCTTTTAAATGTTTTTTATGAACATGCATTGGAACTAATACAGTAGCGTGATTTTCTTTTAGTTCAATTAACTCTGTTTCCATAAACCATGTTTCAAAAAGCATCGGTGATATATTTTCTTTCATTTTCTCTAAAAAAGTTTTCCACAATGTTTTGTTATCCATAGAAAAAATACCACCTCGATTTCTCATTAACTACCAATATTCTACATTATTTTTAATGAAAATACTAGTAAAATCAATAAAAAATGTGGAAAAACAGAAACACACATACTTTTCCACACATTAAAATAATAAAAAACAATAAAAAAACATAGTTATCCACAAAAATGTGGATAAAAAAGTTAAAAAGAATTAACAACGTGAAAAATTTTTCCACAATTAAGTGTAAAAAGCTGGGAAATATTTAAAACAAAAGAAAAAAAAGTAGAAAAACATGTTAATAAATCGAATTTTGTCGAATAAGATAATTTTTAAATTGTGGATATAATAAAGTAACGGTAGTTTTCCACACATAAATCCAATTATTAAAAAAAATTATTTTTTGTTTGACAAAACAACGATATATATATATAATTGATAAAGCAAAGCGAAAAAGAAAAAACCAGGAGGTGTATAAAATGAGAGGAAATCACGGAACTACGTTTCAACCAAATAATAGAAAAAGAAAGAAAAAACACGGTTTCTTCGCTAGAGTGAAAACAAATGTTATGACTCGTAGAAGAAAAAAAGGTCGTAAAGTTTTATCTCACTAAAAATCGCAAGAATCATTTTGTGATTTTTTTATTATGTGAATTCCCATTTATATCTTTATTTTTTTTAAAAAATAAAGTAAAATAGATTTAATTAGTGAGTTTTGAAAGATGGTGAAAAATTGAAGAAAATTAATAGCCTAAAAAAAAGCACTGATTTTGAACGTATAATCAAACACAATCGTTCATATAAATATAGAGATTATTTTATTTATGTTGAAAGAGAAACAAATGATATTTATCATTTCGGATTATCTGTTGGCAAGAAGTTAGGAAATGCAGTAAAAAGAAATAAAGTAAAAAGACAACTTCGCTCTATATTAGACCAAATGCAATTTATAAATCATTTTAACTGTATTATTATTGTTAGAAAAAGTTATCTTGAAAATGATTTTTCAACTAATCGAGATAATTTAATAAAAGCAATGAAACAATTAAATTTAGTGAAAGGAATTAACAAACATGAAGAAAAATAATTATCGTAATTTAAAAAAACTTTTAATTATGCTGATCTTAATTTTTTCTCTAACTGGTTGTACTACTATTTTAAAAGATTCTGATGGAAAAGCAGTTCAGAATAAAAAGACTGGTCAAAGTCTTACAAAAAACATTTTATGTCAACCATTAGAAAAAGAAACAATTAAATTATATGAAAAAAACGATGTTGATGTTTCTGAATTACCAAAATGTGCAGAAATGAATATTGTTTCGGGTAATTATGAAGGAATATGGACAACAGTTTTTGTAAAACCATTAGCATGGGTTATTATTCAAATGGGAGAAATTTTTAAAAATTACGGATTAGCCATTATTATTACAACATTGTTAATTCGTTTAATAACGATGCCATTTACAAAAAAAGCAGCACTTCAATCAGAAAATTTAAAGAAAGCTCAACCTGAATTAGAAAAATTAGAAAGAAAATATAAAAATAAAACAGATCAAAACAGCATGCTTCAAAAGAATCAAGAAATGTTAGGAATTTATAAAAAATATGAAATAAATCCAATGAGTAGTTGTTTATTTTCAATATTACAAGTTCCATTGTTTTTTGCTTTTTATGAAGCAATTAATCGTTTACCAGCTATTTTTGAATCTAGTTTTTTAGGATTCCAATTAGGAACAACTCCAGTTACTGGATTATCTCACGGTAATTATCTATATTTAATAATTGTTGTGTTGGTAATCGCAACAAGTTTCTTCTCATTTAAATTAAATAGTGGAGCAAGTATTAGTGAAGATCAAGCAAAACAAATGAAAATGATGACAAATTTTATGACAATTTTTATTGGAGTTGCATCATTAACTTTATCAACTGGAATTGCAATTTATTGGATTATTAATAGTGGATTCACAATTTTACAAAATTTATGGGTGAAAAGGAGAAAAGCACAATGATAGAAAAGTATGTATTAGAAGCTAAAACAGAAGAAGAGTTATTACCTTTAGCGGAAGAAAAATTAAATACAAAAGAAGAAAATTTATTTTATCAAATCAAAGAAATAGAAAGTGGAAAATTATTTAAATCAAAAAAATATCAGATAGAAGTCTATAAAAAAGATGATGTAGTTCAATATATTAAAAATTATATAAAAGAATTATCTCAAACAATGGATTTACCAATTCAAACAGAAATTAGTATAGAAGATACGAATTTTCAAATTCAATTATATTCAGAAAATAATGCAATTTTAATTGGTAAAGAAGGTCGTACTATGAATGCCATTCAAACAATGTTAAAACAAGCAGTTCAAAATCAAATTGATTATCCATTACATATTCATGTCGATGTATCCAATTATAGAGCAAAACAAGAACATAATTTTGAGTATGAAATAAAAAAATTAATGAAGGAAGTTCAAAAAACAAAGATAGATATGAAGCTTGAACCAATGAATTCTTATCAACGTCGTATCATCCATAATTTAGCACCGAAATTTACAAACATCACAACATTTAGTACAGGAGAAGGAAAAGAAAGATATATAACAATACATTATGAAGAAGAGAAGTAAAGCTTCTCTTTTCTTGACGATAAAAAAAAAATAGTTTAAAATGCACTTGAAGAGAGGAATAATATGAAGAAGAAAACAATATCAGAAGAGTATTTAGAAATCGTTTCAAATATTTTAGAACATCCAGAATTTCAGCGACGTAAAGATTTTCCTCATCATGGGAATATAAGTGTTTATGATCATTGTTTAGCTGTATCATATACTGCATATTGTATAGCAAAAAAGATGGGTGTCGATTATAAAAGTGCAGCAATTGGAGGCTTATTACATGATTTTTATACATCTCCCTGGCAAGATTGTACAGAAAAAAAGAAAATATTTGAGAAACATGGTTTTGCTCATGCAAAAGAAGCAGCTCACAATGCATGGAAATATTTTCCTGAGCATATGAATGAAAAAAGAGAAGATATTATTTTAAGACATATGTTTCCATTAAATATAAAACCTCCAAAATATATTGAAAGTTGGATTGTGACTATGTCAGATAAATATGTTTCATTAGAAGTTGTAAAAGATATAAAACATTTACCAAGATATGTTGGTTTTGGACCAAAAAAAAGAAAGAAGTGATAATATGGAAGATACAATTGCAGCAATTTCTACTGCTCTTGGAGTAGGAGCAATATCAATTGTAAGAGTAAGTGGGAGTGAGGCTATTCAAATCGTTAATAAAATATTTCAAGGAAAAGATTTAACTAAAGTCA
Organism: uncultured Bacilli bacterium; assembly: GCA_944332735.1. Classification (GTDB taxonomy): domain Bacteria; phylum Bacillota_I; class Bacilli_A; order RF39; family UBA660; genus UMGS2016. Next base: position 12,324 of record CALVKP010000114.1, read on the forward strand.
ATACACATACCATTCATTATGGAAAAATCATAGAAAAAGAAAAAGAAATTGATGAGGTATTGGTTTCAGTTATGAAATCTCCAAATACTTATACAAGTGAAGATATTGTAGAAATTAATTGTCATGGTGGAATAGCTACTACTAATAAAATATTGGAATTAGTTTTAGAAAATGGATGTCGAATGGCACGACCTGGAGAATTCACAGAACGTCGTTTTTTAAACGGAAAAATTGATTTAATTCAAGCCCAAGGTATTAAAGACTTAATTGATGCTACCAGTGATGAAAAAAGAGTTTTAGCTATGAATCAATTAAGTGGGAAAGTATCTTCTATGATTGAAAAATTAAGACAGGAAATATTAGAAGATGTTTTAGCAAATATAGAAGTAAATATTGATTATCCAGAATATGAAGATATAAAAAAATTAACAAATGAAGACATTCTTCCAAATTTGAAAAAAATAAGAAAAAAAATGGAAGATATTTTAAAAGAAAGTAGAAATGGAATTATGATCCAACAAGGAATTAAAACTTCTATCGTCGGAAGACCTAATGTTGGGAAAAGTAGTTTATTAAATGCTTTATTAGAAGAAAATAAAGCCATTGTTACAGATATCGAAGGAACAACAAGAGATATCGTGGAAGGAGAAATACTAGTTTGTGGAGTACCTTTTCATATTATAGATACAGCAGGAATACGTAAATCAGATCATTTAGTAGAACAAATAGGAATTCAAAAAAGTTTAGAATTAATTGACCAATCAGAATTAGTGTTATTTGTTTTAAATAATAATGAACCATTAACGGAAGATGATAGAAAAATATGGAATAAATTAAAAGACAAAAATAAAATTGTAATTATAAATAAAACAGATTTACCAACAAAGTTAAAATTAGATCAGATTCCAAAAGAGGAATGTGTTTGGATTAGTGCAGAGCACAAAGAAGGAATAGATTTAGTAAAAGCTAAAATGAAAGAAATATTTTCCTTAGAGAAAATTCAAACAGAAGATCCTACTTATTTGACAAACGCAAATAGTATTTCTTCTTTAAAAAATGCCATTACAAGTATGGATCAAGCAATCACAGGAATTTATCAAAATATGCCAATTGATATGGTAGAAATTGATATAAAAAATGCATGGGATGAGTTGGGATTAATTATAGGTAAAACCTATCAAGACGAATTAATTAATCAGCTATTCAGCCAATTTTGCTTAGGAAAATAGAATTTTTTATAATTCTATTTTCCTTTATTGTTTTTTAATTTTGTTTAAGATATAATAGTTTCGTTAAAAAGGACGTGGGAATATGAAATATGATTGTATTGTAGTTGGTGGGGGTCATGCTGGATGTGAAGCCTGTCTTGCTACTGCTCGTATGGGAATGAAAACATTATTAGTAACAGGAAATATAAATAATATAGCTGATATGCCATGTAATCCATCAATTGGAGGAAGTGCAAAAGGAATCGTTGTTCGTGAAATTGATGCACTAGGTGGAGAGATGGGAAAAAATGCTGATAAAACACAAATTCAAATGAAGATGTTAAATAATAAAAAAGGACCTGCTGTTCAAGCATTAAGAGCCCAAGCTGATAATATTTCATATCCAAAACATATGCAAGAAACTCTTTTCAAACAAACTAATTTGACTGTTCTAGAAGGAATGGTTGAAGATTTGATAGTTGAAGAAAATAAAGTAAAAGGAATTGTACTTGAAGATGGAGAAAAAAAATATAGTAAAGCTGTAATTTTAACAACAGGTACTTATTTAAAAGCCGATATTTTGGTGGGTGATACCCGTCATCGTGAAGGACCTCATGGAGAAAAACCAAGTCAATATTTGAGTGATTGTTTAAAAAGATTAGGATTTCAGATGATTCGTTTGAAAACAGGAACCCCTCAAAGAATAGATAAGAATTCAATTCATTATGAGAAAACAAAACGAGAAGATGGTGATATTACTCCATATACATTTAGTTTTGATGATGTTCCAGATTATGATGTAACAAAACAAATACCATGTTATTTAACTTATACTACTAAGGAAACACATCAAATTATTCGTGATAATTTATCAAAATCAAGTATGTATGGTGGATTAGATGATATCAAAGGAATAGGTCCAAGATATTGTCCATCTATTGAAGATAAAATTGTACGCTTTGCAGATAAAGAACGTCATCAATTATTTTTAGAACCTACTAGTTTAGAATCAAATGAAATTTATATTCAAGGATTTTCAACCAGTATGCCACATGATATTCAAATTCAAATGGTACATAGTATTCCAGGATTAGAAGATGCTAAAATATTAAAATATGCTTATGCCATTGAATATGATTCAATTTATCCAACACAAATTAAGCAAACATTAGAAACAAAGATAATTAGTAATTTATATACAGCTGGACAGATTAATGGAACAAGTGGATATGAAGAGGCAGCTTGTCAAGGTTTAATGGCAGGTATTAATGCTGCTTTGAAAATTCAAGGGAAAGAACCATTAATATTAAAAAGAAGTGATGGTTATATAGGAGTTTTAATTGATGACTTAGTTACAAAGGGTGTAAGAGACCCATATCGATTATTAACATCAAGAGCAGAATATCGTCTCTTATTACGTCATGATAATGCTGATTTAAGATTGAGAGAATATGGATATCAAGTTGGTTTGATTTCAGAAGTACAACATAAAAAATTATTAAAAAAGAAACAAGCAATTAAAGATGTCTTAGATCAATTAAAAAATTATAAAATAACACCAATCAAAGAAGTAAGTGAGTATTTAAATACAATTCCAACTGCACCATTAAAGGATGGGATTACTTTATATGATTTATTAAAAAGACCAGAAATTAAGATGGAAAACATTCAACATTTTATAAATTTAGAATCCGACTCATCAATATTAGAACAAGTAGAAATTCATGTAAAATATGAAGGATATATTAAGAAAGCTGAACGGGAAGCAGAAAAAATGGAACGTTTAGAGGAAAAGAAAATACCTGATGATATTGATTATAACAAAGTAAAAAATATTGCTAGTGAGGCACGTCAAAAATTACAAGAAGTTCGCCCTACTTCCATTGGTCAAGCTCTTCGGATTAGTGGAGTTAACCCCGCAGATATATCTATATTGATGATTTATTTAAAAAAGGGGGAAAAACATTGAGTCCAGAAGAATTTGTTTATGAGTTAGGTGAACTAGGTATTAAGTTAACTAAACTTCAAATAGACCAATTAAATAAATATTATGAAATGCTAGTAGAATATAATAAACATATGAATTTAACAGGTATTACATCAAAACCAGATGTTTATTTGAAACATTTTTATGACAGTCTTACTTTAGAAAAAGCAATTCATTTGGAAAAAATGAATACTTTGTGTGATATTGGAACAGGAGCTGGTTTTCCAGGTTTAGTTTTAAAAATTGTTTTTCCAAATTTAAAAGTAACGTTAGTAGACTCTTTAAATAAAAGAATTTTATTTTTAAAAGAGGTAATTCAAGCACTTGGATTAAAAGATGTAGAAGCCGAACATATACGTGCTGAAGAATTTGCTAAAAAACATCGCGAACAATATGATGTTGTTACCTCAAGAGCAGTTGCTAATTTATCTTTATTATCAGAAATATCATTGCCGTTAGTACGTGAAAATGGATATTTTATTCCAATGAAAGCACATTTAGAATTAGATATAGAAACGTTAAATTCAATTGTTAAAAAATTAAATGGAAAGTTAGAAGAAATTGTTTCTTTTGATTTACCAAAAGAACACAGTGTTAGAAATTTATTAAAGATACGTAAACTTGATAAGACAAATTTAAAATATCCAAGAAAATTTTCAGACATAAAAAAGAAACCACTTCAATAAGGTGGTTTTTGTTTGGGAAATAATTGGGAAATATTTTTTTAATTCTTGTAAAAGAAAAAAAATTATAGTACAATAATAGAAAAGAATAGTAAATAATAGATAAAAAGGGGCATGAGAGTTATGAATGAAGCTGGACAAGTAAGAAAATTACCAATTGATGATGTTCTTCCAAATAGATTCCAACCTCGAATTAAGTTTTCGGAGTCGGAAGTTTTGGCGTTGGCAGATTCTATTAAAAATCACGGAGTGATTCAACCAATCTTAGTACGTCCAATCGGTGATAAATATGAAATAATAGCCGGAGAAAGAAGATATAAAGCGAGTGTTATGGCAGGATTAAAAGAAATACCAGCAATTGTAAGACAGCTTGATGATAAACAAAGTGCAGAATTAGCACTGATAGAAAATGTCCAAAGAAAAGATTTAACACCAATTGAAGAAGCCCTATCTTATAAAAAAATATTAGATATGGGATATTTGACCCAAGAACAATTGGCTTTAAAATTAGGTAAAAAGCAATCAACGATTGCTAATAAATTAAGACTTTTAAATTTAGATGAAGATGTTCAAAACGCTTTGTTATATGAGAAAATATCAGAAAGACATGCTCGTTCATTATTAAAATTAGAACAAAAAGATCAAAAAGAGATGTTAAAAAGAATTATTAATGAACGATTGACAGTAAGACAAACAGATTTGGAAATTCAAAAGCTGTTGGCAGAAAAGGAAAAACAAAATCAAAATCAACAGACAAATATTTTAAATGAAGAAATCGAAATATTAGATTTTCCAGAGGAAGAGACGGTGAAAAATATGGGAGATAATTCAATAAATCAATCAGCACAGTACAACATACCAAATAATACAATTCAAAATGATATGCCTGAAACAACTGTATCTAATCCAGCAGTATCAACAAATCAGCAAGTAGTTACTCCAGAATCTAATATAACTTCATCAACTCAAGTTTCAACACCAGTAAATCCAGGATTTATGGATGTAGATAAAATTGTTGAAACAGCTCAAGATATTAATCGTCCAACACAAAAAGATAAAAAAACAATTGAAGATTTACTAAAACCAGATGAACAAATGTTAAAAATGGAAGAAGCAGAGAAACAAGCCCAAGAACAAAAAGAAGAACCAGAACCAACATTAAAACCAGGTAAATTCTTTAATTTAGCAGATTTAGAAGAAGCAGAAAAAGAAGAAAATCAAAATGGATATATAGAAAACTTAGATCAAGCCCAGGCAAATATGGATTTTGGAGTAAAACCAACTCCAGCACCAACAAATGGATTTGATTTTGATAAATTCTTTAACCCAAATGAATTTGAAAAAACATTAGAACCTACAAATAATTCTACAAATTTGGGAGAAGAAAATACACAAAAAGAAGTAGTTAACCAAAATTTAGTATCACCAGAAGTTTCTGTTCAACAACCGAAAGAAGAACATCAGACTGTAGAATTACAACGCAATAACGAACCTACTTCTAATACGATAAATCAAAATATAACTCCAGAAAGTAATATGGTAGATCAACAATTAGAAGAACAACAACCGAAAGAAGCAGCTCCATCTGTTATGCCTATGGAATCTATACCTCAACAAGAAATAGCAACAGTTACGAAAGAAGAATTGGAGACACCTGAATCTTTACAGGAACAAATAAAGGTACCTTCTGAAATAGAACAAGAAAAAGAACAACAACCTTCATCAATTCCAACTATGAGTGAAGAAGAATTTTTAAAATCAATCCCAGATAGTGATCTGCCACTTTCTTCTCTAAATACATCACCAAAAGAAGAAGTAAAAACACCAGAAATTCATTCAGAAGACTTAGAACCACAATATGATTTTACAAATTTAAATGATTTGGTTTCTAATACATCTTTAAATCAATCAACACAAGGAGACATAACGCCAACACAAAGTAAAATAAATGAAGAAAATAATGTATCTCCACTTTTAGAACCTGAAATTCCACCAATTGAACCAGTGATTACAGATCAAGCAAATTCATTCTTGTTTGAACCTGATGTGACAGAAGAAACGATTTCACCAGAAAGTGAAAATGAATTAACTTCTATTTCATTACCTGCGCAAGAATCTATTGTACAACCCAATACTGTTTCAAATGAAGAAGATTTGAAAGAACCTGTAAAAGTATTTGATGTTCAAAAAGTAAGTTTAGAAGCTAAAAATTTTGCACAGGAATTACAGAATAAAGGATATCAAGTAAGAATTGAAGAATATGATTTTGAAGATTTATATCAAGTAGTATTTAAAGTTAGAAAAGATGTTTAATCTTTTCTTTTTTTTTGAATTACATAATTTTTCTTTTTTCATATAGTAACATTAGGTGATTATTATGAAAAAAATAAAATGTGAGTATTCATTATATCCTAGAAAAGCAATCGATAAAGAATTAAAATGCGAAGAAATCTCTGTATATTTTCCAGCACAACACCAACAAAGACAACCAGGAAAGGAATATCTTATGAGGCCGCTTCCTATATATGATAGTCCGAATATATGTAATAATAAGCGTTTACAAGATAAAGTAGCAATTATTACAGGTGGTGATTCTGGAATTGGAAGAGCCGTTGCAGTTGCATTTGCTAAAGAAGGAGCAAAACTTATGATTGTTTATTATGATGAACATCAAGATGCTTTTGATACAAAAGAGTATATTAAAAACTTAGGAGGAAGTGTAGAACTATTGGCTGGCGATTTAAAGGATCCTTCATTTGCTAAATTTGTAGTAGATAGTACATTAGAAAAATATGGAAAAATTGATATTTTAGTCAATAATGCAGGTGTTCAATATCCACAGAAATCGTTATTAGACATTACTGAAGAACAGTTTGATTTTACATTGAAAACGAATTTATATTCTATGTTTTATTTAACGAAAGAAGTGCTTCCTTATTTAAAAGAAGGATCAAGTATTATTAATACAAGTTCAATTACTACTTATTATGGAGAAGCAGAACTAATTGATTATGCTGCTTCCAAAGGAGCAATTGTCGGTTTTACAAAATCATTAGCTACTAATTTGGCAAGTAAAAACATTCGTGTCAATGCAGTTGCTCCAGGAACATTTTGGACACCATTACAACCATCAAGTTGGCCTAGTGATAAAATACCTATGTTTGGTTCAAACAGTGATTTAAAACGTGCTGGAGAACCATATGAGATTGCTTCAACTTATGTTTATTTAGCAAGCCCTGATGCATCTTATACGACTGGTCAAGTTCTTCATGTGAATGGTGGTGAATACAAAGCTTAAACTTTGTATTTTTTTCTTGTAAATACGTAAAAATATGATATAGTAAAGTTAATATAGTAACGAGGTGATCCAATGAAATACAATAAAAAGAAGATACTAGTTATATTCATAGTTGCTTTCATTATTGTAATATTAGGTTATTTTTTATATCAATATATACGTATTAAAACAGCTAAAATAGAAGTAAAATTAAAATCAAATTTAAATGTTGAATTCGCATCGTCTTTAAAGGTGTCTGACATGATTGAAACAATCAACGGAAAAATAATTGATGATTATCAAATAGATACAACGAAATTAGGAATAAAAAATATTTCCTTTCATTTTATCAATGATGATGGTATTAAAGTTCCATATGAATATCAAATTTCTATTGTAGATACAACTGAACCTCTTATATGGTTAGGGAATACATATACAGTTACAACAGGAACAAATATCAATCTTACTGATAAAATTTTATGTGGCGATAATTATGATAGCAATCCAAAATGTACAATTGAAGGTACATATGATATGAATACAGCTGGTAATTATGAATTAGTATTTAAAGCAGTTGATAAGAGTGGAAATATAGAAGAACAACCATTTACTCTTATTGTACAAGATCCAGTTACTGATGTAGAAAAAAATACGACTACAGAACCAGAAGAACCTGTTTATACTCAATTTACAGATGTTGTTAAACAACATAAGACAAACCAAACAAAAATAGGAATTGATTTATCAAGTTTTCAAGGAAATGTAGATTTTAAAAAAATAAAAAAAGCAGGTGTGGAATTTGTAATGATTCGTGTAGGAGGAACTAAAGGGATAGATACGGATTATTTTGTTGATAAAAAATTTAAATATAATATAGAACAAGCAAACAAATATGGAATTGATGTTGGAATTTATTTTTATTCATATGCTGATTCAGTAGAAGCTGCAAGAAAAGACGCAAAATGGGTATTAAAACAAATAAAAAAATATGATGTCCAGTTACCAATTGCATTTGATTGGGAAAATTGGAAATATTATAATGATTATCATCTTAGCTTTTTTGGATTAACTAGCATGGCAGAAGCTTTTGTAGATGAAATAGAAAAAGCTGGATATGAAGGTATGATTTATAGTAGCAAAACATATTTAGAAAATATGTGGCTGCCTTTAGAAGATGATGTTTGGTTAGCACATTATACAAATCAAACAAATTATCAAGGTTCTTATAGAATGTGGCAAATATGTGAAGATGGGCAAGTTGATGGTGTAAATCATCCAGTAGATATTAATATCCTATATTAAAAAAAGAAATAGCTAGTTTCTAATTTATGGATATGATATAATTAAAAGTGGTGATAGAATGAAAAGGTTTATTGTAATGGGAGTCATTCTAGTATTATTTTTATTCACTCCATTTCAAGTTTTAGGAAAAGAATATGATGTTATTTGTTTTGTAGGTGATTCTAGAACTGTTGGATTAAAAAATAGTATTGAAAGTTCTTCCAAATATGAATTTGTTGCAAAAGGTAGTATGGGGTACAAATGGTTTGCAGAAACTGGTGTAAAGAAGTTACGTGAACATTTAGATAAAAATTCTAAAGGCGCAGTTGTCTATAATTTTGGTGTAAATGATTTAGGTCCTAAAGGAGAAACAAATGTATATAAATATATTTCTCTTTATAAACAATTAGAAAAAGAATATCCAGATACTGATTTTTATTATATGACAGTAAATCCAGTTCAAAATCATCAAAGTATATCTAATAGTACAATAGAACACTTTAATTCTATCGTAGAAGATAATTTTCCTAATCAAATAGTTGATACATATTCTAATATTGATTTTCAATTTTCTGACTCAGCACACTATTTACCAGATACTTATCGAGATATATTAGAATATACAGAAGAAGTATTAGAGAATAAAGTTGGAAAAATTAAGGAATATCATAAAAAACCTTTAATGACAAAATTAAATCCAGATGCTGTAGGATGTAAATTATTTGGTGATAATTTATTGAGTTTATTAGCTGATATATATCATTGGATTAGAGGAGCCGCAGTCGCTGCAGTTGTGATTCTAGGAATTTTGGATTTTATTAAAGCAGTTGTTGCAAACCAAGAAGAAATGGTAAAAAAGGCAGGTTCAACATTTATAAAAAGAATTTTGTTACTTGCAATTTTGATTATGTTACCAGATTTAATAGATTTTGTTTTAGCACTTATTTTTGGAAAATCAGAAGCAGGAAATTGTTTAGAAAAATTTTAAAGCAGGTAATTTTACCTGCTTTTTACTTTTTGTTTAGAAATAGTTTTATTATTATTTAAAATATAATATTCAGAAGTATTATAGTTATTTATATAATTGATAATTTCTTCATTAGATTTTGGTATTACATCATAGATACTAATTCCTGCTTGATAAAGAAAAAGTATAAATTGTTTTAATATATCAAGAGAAATTGAATTGGAGTCAATAATAATGATTTTAAAATCTTGTTTTTGTATTATTTCTTTTATAAGATATAAATCATGATAAGAAAAATAGGATGGTTGAATCATTAAAAAGTTGTTTTTTGAATGATGTATATCTAAATAATGATATAATTGTTGATAAGTAATCTTTTCTTGTAAATTGTGAATTTGTTGTTTATGGGTTAAATATTTAGATAAAGAATGATATGATTGAATATGGTGTGCATTTAAAAAACAAATCATTGTATTTTTAAGTGCAATCATGCTTTCATTTAATAAATTTTCATGTTTGCATATTTTATATTTTGTTAATGGATCATCTAAGTCTATAATTTTTACTTGTTCATTATTAGTATAAATAATATTATCTAATTTATAATCTAATGGATAAATATGATGATTGGATAATTCTTCTGCATTTTGTAATAACTGTTTTATAATGTTTTCTTTTTCTTTAAAAGGAAGTTGTTGTAAATGATATAACGTTTTACCTTCATAATATGGATAACATATTCCACAAAATTTTTGATCGATATATAAGCGTTCGTAATTTAAATCAGTATACTGTAATTTTTTTTGATAGTGTTTTATCAGTTTAAATTTAAGCGGATGAGATTTTAGACATGGATTTTGAATTAATTGATATCCTAAGCTAGAATTTGCTTTTACAAGAGTATGATATCGTTTAAATGCGGTTTTACCATTATGAAAAACAGCTCCGAAAGTTCCAGATGAAATATATATAAGTTTTTTAAACTCGTTTTCTGTTAAATTCATTTTGATTGCTCCTTTTGTTTTCAATCATAACAAAGATTGAAAGGAGAAACAATAGAAAATTCAAAAATTTGATATTTTACTTCTTTAAATGATGTGATAAAATAAATCTGTATTTATATGAGAGAAGGTGAATGCATTGTTTGAATTAGTATCAAAATATAAACCTAGTGGAGATCAACCAGAAGCAATAAAGGAATTAACAGAAGGTATTAAAAACAATGTCAAACATCAAGTTTTGCTAGGTGCAACAGGAACAGGAAAAACATTTACAATTGCAAATGTTATAAAAGAAGTTAATAAACCTACTTTAGTACTTGCTCATAATAAAACTTTAGCAGGTCAATTATATGGTGAATTAAAAGAATTATTTCCTAATAATCATGTAGAATATTTTGTTAGTTACTATGATTATTATCAACCAGAAGCATATGTTGCTAAAACAGATACTTATATTGAAAAAGATGCTGCAATTAATGATGAAATAGATGAATTACGCCACTCTGCTACCTCTGCCCTACTCAAATACAAAGATGTCATAGTTGTAGCGAGTGTTTCTTGTATTTATGGGATTGGAGATATAGAGGAATATCGAAAAAAAATGCTTACCATAGATGTTGGGGAAACAATTGATCGTGATGAGGTCATTGAGAAATTAATTGAAATGTTATATGAACGTAATCAAATGGATTTAAAACGTGGTGCATTTCGTGTTCGTGGAGATACGTTAGAATTAGTGCCAATTAGTCAACACGGAAAGGGAATTCGTATTGAATTTTTTGGTGATGAAGTAGAAAAAATTAATGAGTTTGATACTGTAACAGGTGCGGTTTTAAGTTCTAAGAAAACGATTAGTATTTTTCCTGCTAGTCACTTTGTGACAAGTGAAGAAAAATTGAAAATTGCTGTAAAAAATATAAAAGAAGAATTAGAACAACAATTAGAAAAATTTAAAAAAGAAAATAAGTTAATTGAATATCAAAGATTGATGGAAAGAACGAATTATGATATGGAAATGCTTTTAGAAACAGGTTTTTGTCGTGGTGTAGAAAATTATTCAAGACCATTGGCACTTAAACCTCCAGGAGCAATGCCTACTACATTAATTGATTTCTTTGGTGATGATTTTCTTTTAGTTGTTGATGAATCACATGTTACATTACCACAAGTAAGAGGGATGTATAATGGAGATAGAGCACGAAAAGAAGTGCTTGTAAATTATGGTTTTCGTTTGCCGAGTGCATTAGATAATAGACCATTACGTTTTGAGGAGTTTGAGGGAAAAATTCATCAAGCAATATATGTTTCTGCAACGCCTGGTGATTATGAAAAAGCATTAGCTGATAGTCATATTGTAGAACAGATTATTCGTCCGACAGGTTTACTTGATCCAACCATAGAAGTAAAATCTACAAAAGATCAAATTGACGATTTATTAAATGAAATTCAAAAACGAATTGAGAAAAATGAAAGAACTTTAGTAACGACTTTAACAATACGAATGGCAGAAGAATTAACGACATATTTGAAAAATGTGGATATCAAAGTCGCATATCTTCATAATGAAATAAAAACATTAGAACGTATGCGTATTATTCGTGATTTGAGATTAGGAAAATATGACGTAGTAGTAGGAATTAACTTGTTACGTGAAGGAATTGATATTCCAGAAGTAAGTTTAATCGCAATATTAGATGCAGATAAACAAGGGTTCTTACGTAGTGATAGGAGTTTAATTCAAACAATAGGACGAGCAGCTCGTAATAGTGAAGGACATGTTATTATGTATGCAGATACAATTAGTGATTCTATGAAAATCGCAATTGAAGAAACAAGAAGACGTCGAGAAATTCAAATGAAATATAATCAAGAACATGGAATTGTACCTAAAACAATTATAAAAGAAATCCATGAAGTAATTTCTAATAATCAAGAAATAGAAGATAAAAAACCTGAAAAGATGAGTAAGCACGAGAAAAAGAAATTAATGATGGATATTGAGTCAGAAATGAATCGTGCTGCTAAAGATTTAGATTTTGAACGAGCTATGGAGTTAAGGGATATTTTATTTGAATTACAAAGCGAATGAAGATCAAAAAAATAGAGTATAAGTAAACATATACTCTATTTTTGTCTAAATCTGTAATATAGAAAAGAAAAAGTGTAGATACTTGTTTACATAGAATTATGATATAATATAAAACAAGGAAGTGAAATAATGAAAGTAATAATTGAAGATACCAATGACAGAAAAATACGTTTGAATCATATCATTGAGTGGTTGATAGGAATGATAGGATATGCAATTATATTAATTGCAGTGTCATTATTATTTCCAAAAACATTACAAATTGATTCTGATTTATTTGGTATGTGGGCACTTGTTGCTGCAATCATTATATTTATTTTGAATAAAACGATTAAACCTATATTATTTTGGTTAACTTTACCCATTACAGGACTTACTTTAGGCTTATTTTATCCATTTATTAATGTATTTATTCTTTATATGGTAAGTTTTTTATTACAAGATCATTTTCAAATTCATGGTATATGGATGGCATTTTTCATTGCGATTATTATTTCTATTTTAAATATGTTAATGGATAGTATTGTATTAACTCCATTATTTAGGAGAAAAAAAGTATGAATCCTATTTTAATACAATTTGGAAGTATACAAATTTATTGGTATTCAATATTCATTGCGATTGGATTAATATTAGGAGGTTATCTTGTTTTACAAGAAGCGAAACATCATGGAATCACAGAAGATAAGATGATAGACTTCTTTTTCTTTTTATTACCTATCGCATTTATTGGAGCAAGAATGTATTTTGTATTATTTCATTTAGATTATTATATAAGTGAACCATTAGATATCCTAAAAGTCTGGGAAGGTGGTCTTGCCATTCATGGTGGTATTATTGCAGGATTTTTATACTTATTATATTTTACAAAAAAGAATAATTACTCTCCCCTATTTTTTTGTGATATGATTGTTATAGGATTAATTTTAGGACAAGCGATTGGACGATGGGGAAATTTTATGAACAATGAAGCTTATGGACCTGTTACTACTCTATCATTTTTAGAAAGTATGCATCTTCCTAAATTTATCATAGATGGAATGTATATTAATGGAGTGTATCATCAACCAACATTTTTATATGAATCTTTGTGGTGTTTTTTAGGCTTTATCATTTTAGTTTGTATACACAAAATAAAAAAATTAAAATTAGGAATGTTAACCAGTTTTTATTTAATATGGTATGGAATTGAGCGTTTCTTTGTGGAAGGACTTAGAACGGATAGTTTAATGTTAGGAAATTTTAAAATTGCTCAAATTGTATCACTTTTATTTGTAGTATCAGGAATTGTTTTATGTATCTTATGTTTGAAAAAGCGAAAAAAATATTATTGGGAGGAAACGTATGAGAAATAATACTTATCCATTTATTGTAATTGGTGGTGGTGTGAGTGGTATGACAGCCGCTATTTATTTAAAAAGAGCAGGACATGATGTCATGATATTAGAACATGAAATTCCCGGTGGCCAAATTAATCGTACAGCAGAAATAGAAAATTATCCTGGATTTTTAAAAATAGATGGTCCAAGTTTAGCAATGAATATCTATCAACAAGTTCAAAATCTAAATATTCCAATAATTTTTGAAAATGTGATAGAGATAAATAAAGAACGAGAAATTACAGTGAAAACAACACAAAATGAATATATTTGTAAGCGCTTAATTATTGCGTCAGGAAGAACATCCAAAAAATTAGAATTACAAGATGAAGAAAAATATATAGGACATGGTATTAGTTATTGTGCCTTATGTGATGGAGCATTTTTCAAAGATAAGACAGTTGCTGTTATAGGAAGTGGAAATAGTGCTTTGGAAGAAGCTCTCTATTTAACAAAAATTTGTAAAAAAGTAATTATGATTAACCGTAGTGAGAAATTTAAAGGTAGTAAAATACTTTATGAGAAGTTAAAATCATGTTCTCAAGTACAATTTTTGTATCAAACTCATGTTGTAGGAATTTTGGGAGACGAAACAAAATTAACGGGAATAGAAATCATGAAACAAGAAAAAAAATCAATACTACGATTAGATGGATTATTTGTTTATATAGGATCTACTCCAAATACTTCCTTTTTAAAAAATATAGATATTCATCTTGATCAGGGTTTTATTGTGACAGATCAAAATATGCATACCAATATAGAGGGAATTTATGCATGTGGTGATTGTGTGAAAAAAGAAGTTTATCAATTAACAACTGCAGTGGGGGATGGAGCAACCGCTGCAACAACAGCCGAAAAAGAGTTATAAAATTCTTTTTCGTTTTTCTTTAATTATCAAAATAGTAAAAAATATAGTATAATAATAGTGGTGATAGAATGAAGAAGAAGATTGTTGTGTTAGGTGGAGGAACAGGAATGTCTACTCTACTTCGAGGCTTAAAACAATTTCCAGTAGATATTACAGCAATTGTATCTGTTTGTGATGATGGAAAAAGTACAGGACGTTTACGTCAGGAATTTAATACTATTGCTGTTGGCGATATGAGACGTGTTTTAGTTGCTCTTTCCGAGGTTGAACCGCTTGTTGAGAAATTATTTAATTACCGTTTTCATACAACAAGTGATTTAGATGGGCATACTGTAGGTAATTTATTATTAACAGCAATGTCTAATATTAATGGTAATTTATCAGAAGGAATAGAAGCATTAGCTAAAATATTGAATTTAAAAGGTAGAGTATTACCACTCACAGAAGATAATGTTGTATTAATGGCAAAAATGGAAGATGGAAGAATTATTGAGGGAGAACATAATATTACAGAAACACATGGTGTAATTAAAAAAGTATATTATAAAGAAGAACCAGTCGTTAGTTCTGAAGTGATTCGATCTATTAAAGAAGCTGATTTAATATTGTTATCTATGGGTAGTTTATATACAAGTATTATTCCTAATTTGATATGTAAAGATGTGATTCATGCGATTGATAAAAGTCATGCCCAAGTGATGTATGTATGTAATATGATGACTCAACCAGGAGAAACAGATAATTTTACAGTGGCAGATCATATAAAAGTATTAAATCATTATTTAGGAAAACATAAAGTGGATAAAGTAATTGCCAATGAAGGTAAAATAGATAAGATTTTAAGAGATAAATATGCAGATTTAGAGCAAAAGGACCCTGTAAAAGTTGATATTGCTGCTTTGAGAAAATTAAATGTTAAAATAATTGAAGATGATTTTGTAATTATAGAAGATGGAGTTTTGAGACATAACTCTATGAAGTTAGCATTTCACATCTTCTCTAACTTGTTATAATGTCATTTACAGGTACGATTAAAGAAGAAGTATGCAATTTAAAAACAACTAAAACAGATGAAATATCAGAATTATCCGCTTTAGTACGAAATCTTGCTACAATTTATGATCAATATTTTCAAGTTGTTACAGAAAATGAAAATGTTTCTCGTCGCATATTTCAATTAATTAAAAAAAATTATGACGTAACAAGTAAAATTATTGTCCGTCGTGGATATAATTTTAATAAAAATTTACAATATATATTAGAAGTAAAATATAAAGAAAATGAAATATTAGAAGATTTATCAATTATAGAAAATGGTAAGATGAGAATGATTCCTCATTCTTATATCTATGATGATTTTGAATTGAAACGATCTTATATGAGAGGTGTATTTTTATCTTGTGGGAGTATGAATGACCCTAAAACATCTCGCTATCATTTAGAATTTGTTTTTATTGATTTAGAGTATGCTGAATTTATTGTAGATTTGTTAAATGGATTTCGTTTAAATGCCAAACTTTTAAAAAGAGATAATAAGTATATGGTATATATGAAAGAAGCTGAAAAAATTGGTGACTTTTTGAGAATAATTGGCGCCGATAAGGCAACAATGTATTATGAAGATATCCGTATTTATCGTGAAGAAAAAAATAGAACAAATCGTTTAAATAATTGTGAACAAGCAAATGTAGAAAAACTAATGGAGACTGCGAATCAACAAATAAAAGATATTCAGTATTTGAAAGATCATGATGGGTTTGAATTACTAGATAATAAAGTACAAGAAGTAGCAAATTACCGATTAAAATATCCAGAAGTATCTTTGTTAGAGTTAAGTGAAATAATAAGCATAGAAACAGGTAATAAAATAACGAAATCAGGATTACACCATCGTTTTAAAAAGATAAAAGATTTAGTAAATAAGATAAAAATAAAATGAATTTGCAAAATTGCATTTTCATTTTTTTGTTTTTGTTATAAGATATGAGGAAGACATATTTGAAAAAATATAGTATAATGATGTATAGGTGATTCCATGGAAACAATGTTTAAAAAATTAACATCTTTAATTCGTGAAAGTGACAATGTGATGATTATGGCCCATCATGATATTGATATGGATGCTTTTGGATCATCTTTAGCACTTTATGAAATTGTTAGAAGTTTTGATAAAAATTCATACGTTTTTTTGGAAAGTTTGAAGGATAATGTAGCTATTTCTCATGCTTTAGAAAGCTTAGAAAAAGCCAAAATAGATATTACTTTTTTATCCGAAAAGAATTATCTAAAATATAAAAGAAAAAATAGTTTACTTGTTATATTAGATGTATATAAAAAAGAAATGTTAGAGTTTCCAGATGTGGTAAATCAATTTGAAAATATTGTAGTAATTGATCACCATGTTAAAAATACACCGACACAGTATCCCACATTATTTGAATATACCGCACCCGATATATCAAGTGTTAATGAAATTATCGTTTCCTATTTAAAATATTTAAATAAAACTGTAAATCCAGTTATTGCAACCATTATGTTAGCTGGAATTGAAATTGATACCAATCAATTTAATGTCAAAACAACTGATAAAACATATGAAGCAGCAGCTTTCTTAACAAAGATAGGTGCAGATCATGTGTTAAAACAAGAATTATTAAAAGAAGATAGAAACAGTTATTTAAAAAGACAACAATTTGTGAAAAAAAGTTTTATGATAAATCAAAATATAGCAATGTGTGTTTTAGATGAACAACATTATGAAAGGAAAGATTTAGCAGTCATTGCAGAAGAACTTTTAAAACTTGATAATGTTGAGGCGTCTTTTGTGATAGGACGATTAGATAAAGAAACAATATATATCAGTGCACGTTCTATCGGTAAAATAAATGTGGAAGCATATATGGAGCAACTAGGCGGTGGAGGTCATATGACAGAAGCAGCTACAAGTATTAAAAATAAGACTATTATTGAAGTAAAAGAAGAATTAATTCAAGTGTTAAATGGAAGGTGAAACAATGAAAGTAATATTTGTTCGAGATTTAAAAGGTCAAGGCAAAAAAGGAGATATTAAAGAAGTAAAAGATGGCTATGGAAATAATTTTTTGATAAAGAATGGATATGCTGTTTTGGCAAACTCTGGAAATATGACAAAATTAAAAAATGATGAAGCGCGTCGTGGAATAGCTGAAACTTTAAAAGTACATGATATGGAAGATATCAAAAAAGAATTAGAATTAAAAACATTTGAATTTAATGCTAAAACTGGGAAAGAAGGAAGGATGTTTGGGCAAATTTCCGTAAAACAAATCAAAGAAGCTTTAAATAAAGAAGGATTCCATATTGATAAAAAACAGATTCATTTAGATCATCCAATTCAAAGTTTAGGGATTCATTTTGTAGAAATTGAATTACATAAAAAAGTAATTGCAAAAATGAAAGTTCATGTAAAATAGATATAGTTCGGGGGGATTTCTATGAAGGAGAGAGTTACACCGCATAATATTGAAGCAGAACAATCTGTACTAGGTTCTATGTTTTTATCTAAGTATGCTGCTCAAAAGTGTGTAGAAAATTTGGATAAAGACTTATTTTATTCTGATCAACACAAAAAAATATTTGAAGTAATGTGTGATTTATTAGAGAAACAAGTTCCAATTGATTTTACTACAGTAAGTGCTGAATTAGATAAAAGAAAATGGTTAAAACAAGTCGGGGATGTAGAATATTTAAGTGAGTTAACCAACATTGTTCCAAGTGCTGCAAATGTAGATAATTACATCCAAATTGTTGAAGAAAATGCTATTTTAAGACGTTTAATAGAAGAGTCTACAGAAATTGCCAATGATTGTTTTGGTGCAACAGGTGATATCAGTGAATTATTAGATAATGCTGAAAAAAAGATTTTAAATGTTGTTAAAACCAGAAAAGGAACAGAGTTTCGTAGTTTATCTGAAGTATTAAATAAAACACAGTTGGACTTGGAAAAATTATCAAAAAACAAAGGTGAAATTACAGGCCTTGCAACAGGATTTTATGATTTAGATAGAATTACATCTGGTTTTCATGAGAATGAATTAATTATTATTGCAGCACGTCCAGCAATGGGTAAAACAGCCTTTGCTTTAAATTTAGCTATGAATATGGCAAATAATACAGATAAGGCAGTTGCTATTTTTAACTTGGAAATGGGTGCAGAACAATTAGCAATGCGTATGATTGCTAGTGCAGGTCAAATTGATAGTAGAAAATTGCGTACTGGACGTTTAGAACATCAAGATTGGAAACGTGTTAATGAAGCAATGAGTAGGCTTGCCAATAAGAGAATATATATAGATGATACACCAGGACGTTCTATTAGTGATATCCGTTCTAAATGTCGTCGTTTAGCGGCAAGTGATACAGGTCTTTCAGCGGTTATTATTGACTATTTACAGTTAATTAGTGGTTCTAGTAAATATGCTGGACAAAGACAACAAGAAGTATCAGAAATCTCTCGTTCATTAAAAACGATGGCAATGGAATTAAATATTCCTGTCATTGCTTTAGCACAACTTTCACGTAGTGTGGAAGGACGTGATGACAAAAGACCAATTTTAAGTGATTTAAGAGAATCTGGTTCTATTGAACAAGATGCAGATTTAGTTGCTTTCTTATATCGTGATGATTATTATCATAAAGAAAATGCAATTGATGAAAATACAAGTCGTAGTGAATTGTTAATTAGAAAAAATCGTAGTGGACCTACTGCAACAGTAGATTTAATATTTAAGCTACAAACATCTACGTTTTTGAATTTTATCAATCGAGAAGAATCATAGTAAATTGTTAGAATAGAAAGGTATGTGATTTATGAAGAAACTAGGTTTATTATTATTAGCAGTTATTCTAATTAGTACTTTATTTGTATCAGGATTCCAGTCAAAAGGAGCTCTGGAGCCAAATACAGTATATGAAGTATATTTAGATGATGAAGTAATTGGAAGAGTGAAATCGAAAGATTCATTAGAAGAGTATATTGATCAAAAAGGTGAAGCTTATAAGAAAAAATTACATGCAGATAGAGTATATGCTCCGAATGGTTTAGAAATAAAAAAAGTAATCACATACGATGAAAAAGTAGACCGTGTTGCTGATATTTATCAAAAAATTTCTGAAAAGAAACCATTTACGATTAAAGGATATCGCCTAACAATTCAAAATGGTAAAAAGAAGACAAGATTATATATAGATAAAAAATCAGTTGCCAAAGAAGCATTAGAAAATACAGTAAAAACATTTGTTGGTATAGAAGAATATGAATCGTATATGGAAGATACGCAAACACCAGTAACAACGACTGGTAGTTATATTGATAATATTTATATTAACAATAATATGACTATGAGTGAAAGTTATATTCCTGTAACAGAGAAAATTTATACAGATTCTAAAGAATTATCTCAATATTTATTATTTGGAAAAAATAACAATAAGAAAAATTACACTGTTCAAGTAGGAGATACAATTAGTCAAGTAGCTTTTAATAATCAAATTAGTGTGAATGAATTTTTAATATCAAATCCAGAATTTACAAGTGAGAAAAGTTTACTATTTCCAGGACAAACAGTTGTAATTGGAATGACAGATCCTCAAATTCAAGTAGTATCAGTAGTAAATCAAACATCAGATGTTGTAAATAACTACTCTACAGAAGAAAGATATGATTCTAGTAAATTAGTAGGAGAAGATGAGGTGATTCAAGAAGGGGAAGATGGATTAGACCGTGTAAAACAAGAATTAACTTATGTGAATGGAGATGTTATATCTACAGAAATTCAATCACGTGAAGAGTTAAAACCATCTATTAAGAAAATTGTTGTGAAAGGTGATAAAGTGATTCCTTCTGTAGGATATGGTGCATGGTATTGGCCGGTACCAAGTCATTATGTGATTAGTCCGATGGGATATCGTGTAGATCCAATTAGTGGAGCACGTTCACTCCATACTGGAGCAGATATTGCTGAAAGTTGTGGAAAACCAATTTGGGCTGCTAATAATGGAGTTGTTACGGAAGCAGCATACCGTCCAGATTTAGGTAATGGTAATTATGTAACAATTAATCATAATAACGGATATTATACGTTATATGCTCATATGTCTAAATATATAGTTCGTGTAGGTCAAGTTGTAGAAAAAGGTCAGTTAATTGGATATGTTGGAAGAACAGGTAGAGCTACTGGATGTCATTTACATTTCGAAGCATGGAGAAATGGCGCACCACGACGTGGTCAAGTTTATAACGCTCTTCTCTTGTATTAATGAAAGTAAGTGTTTTAGCAAGTGGTAGTAAGGGAAATTCTACTTATATAGAAACAAGTCATCATAAATTTTTAGTAGATCTTGGAACAACTTCTACTTATGTAGAGAAAAAATTAAAAGAGTTAGAAATTGATCCAAATGAAATTGAGGGAATTTTCCTTACTCATACACATGTAGATCATATTAGTGGTTTACGTGTATTTATTAAAAGATATCATCCAGAATTATATGTAAGTCAAATTATGTATGATGAATTAGTAAAAACCTATCCTGATTTCTCATATACAATTATCGATAAATATTTTGAACTAGATTCTTTTCATATTACTATTTTTAAGACAAGTCACGATGTAGATGATTCTAATGGATATTTATTTGAAGAAAATCATGCTTCTATTGTCTATATTACTGATACAGGATATTTAAATAAAAAATATTTTAATATGTTAACTGATAGAAGTATTTATATTATGGAAAGCAATCATGATATTAATTTATTAATGAATGGAACATATCCTTATCACTTAAAACAACGTATTTTAGGTGATAGAGGTCATTTGTCAAATGTGGATAGCAGTTATTATTTATCAAAACTTATTGGCAAAAATACAGAAAAAATAATATTAATTCACTTAAGTGAAGAAAATAATGATGCCAAACTCGCATATGATACTTGTGTTGAAAAAATAAATGATCAAGTTCCTGTAATTATATCAACACAAAAAGAGCAAACAGAATTGGTGGAAGTATGATTAAAATAATTTGTGTTGGAAAAATAAAAGAATCATTCTATCGTGAAGCAATCATAGAATATCAAAAGAGATTATCAAAATATACGAAATTGGAAGTAATTGAACTTCCCGATATTACAACATCCAATATTGAAGAAAACATTAAGAAAGAAGCAATAATGATACAAAAATATATTGGACCAAAAGATTATGTAATTACATTAGAAATAGAGGGAACACAAGTTTCTAGTGAAAAATTCGCCCAAAAAATCGATTCAATTTATCAAACAAATTCGACCATTACTTTTATTATTGGTGGTTCCTATGGTTTATCACAAAACATAAAACAGATGAGCAATTGGTCTTTATCCTTTAGTAAAATGACTTTTCCTCATCAATTGTTTCGTATTGTGTTATTAGAGCAAATATATCGTGCATATAAAATAAACCATCATGAATCATATCATAAATAATTGAATAAAATTTAAAAAATCGCTCACTATGATTGTGTAAGGGAGCGATTTTTTATGAAAAAATACATTCTGATTGGATTAATATCTGTTTTGTTTTTTCAAGCATTCAACACAAAATCTACGAATGTTTTAATTCCAGAAGAAGCCATTCGTTTACGTGTATTAGCAAATTCTAATAACGGAGAAGATCAACAGTTAAAAATGGAAGTAAGTGAAGTACTTCAAAGCAAATTATATACCTTGTTAAAAGATACAAAGGGAATCAATGAAGCTCGAAAGGAAATTCATTCTCATTTACCTAATTTAAGAACAAAAGTAGCCACAACACTACAACAACAAAATAGTTCCTTATCTTTTCAATTAGATTATGGAATACATTATTTTCCTAAAAAAGTATATAAAGGAATTACATATCCGGAAGGAAATTATGAATCTTTATTAGTCACTTTAGGAAAAGGAGAAGGAGAAAATTGGTGGTGTGTTCTTTTTCCACCATTATGTATTATGGAAGCTGAAGAAAAAGAAGATACAGAAAATACAGAATATAAATTTTTTATCCAAGAACTTATAGAAAAATATTTATAGTTAGGATGCATAGAATTATTTAGGTGATTCTATGCATGTTTTTGTCATATTTTTAATTGCAATCAGTTTATCTATGGATGCTTTTTCATTGTCGCTTTTATATGGAACTTTAAATTTAAAAAAGTCTTTTGTTTGGAATTTATCTCTGATTGTCGCTTTTTATCATTTTTTTATGCCCTTATGTGGACATTTTTTTGGAAAATTGTTATTTCAAATATTTCCATTAAACCCAGAATTTATTGTTTCAATTATTTTATGTTTGATTGGAATTCAAATGATATTGGAAAGTTTAAAGCAGGAAAAAGAAGTAAAAGAATTTCATTTTGCAGAGTTATTATTGTTTGGATTTGCAGTCTCAATGGATAGTTTTTCTATTGGAATTGGTATTTCAGCTATTTCTCCACATTTACTGTTGTGTGCTCTTACCTTTTCTATTTGTAGTGGCTTTTTTACTTGGTTAGGATTAAATTTAGGAAAGAAGTTAAATGATGTTTTTGGAATATTAGCTTCTTTTATTGGTGGAATTATATTAATTGTTTTAGGTATTATATATGGTCTATAATTGTTTTCTGTGTTAAAAATTGTTATAATAAGAAAGGTGACTAACTATTAAAAGTCAACCATATTTTTCAAATAAATGAAAAAAATTAATAATTGGAACAGAATCCCATGCCAAAAGACTCCAAAAACCAGAATTTTTAAAAATTTTTGGAGTTAAATA
>CALVKP010000115.1 GCA_944332735.1 uncultured Bacilli bacterium
ATTCACAGTATCAGTTGCTTTCACATGATTCATTCCAAAAATACTGCATAACATACATACTACTAAAATACCAAACTTCTTCATAATATCACCATTTTAATCTTTCTATTTCTTCTTTTAATACTTGTACCAAAGTATGAACTTCTTCTTCTGTTTTTTTATAAGATAAACTAATTGGAATACTAGACATTGCTCTTTCTTCATCATTTGTTACTGCCAATACAGCATCAGATTTCACCTCAGTTGCACAAGCACTCTTGGTTGATACATAAATCTCGTGAGCTTCTAAAGCATGTAGTAAGGTTTCTGGTTTGATTCCTTTGATACTGATATTGACAATGTGGGGAATTGATTTTTCGGTACTGTTTATGGTAACTGCTTCTATTGTTTGAAGAGAGGATAATAATTGTTGTTGTAGAGATTGAACTTTACGATACTGTTCTGTTTGTTTTTCTAAACTTAGTCTTAATGCTTTGGCTAGACTTGCACAAAGTGGTAATGGTGGGGTTCCACTACGATATTTGGTGGTACTTTTACCACCGTGGATGAGTGGTAATAAATCTATCTCATCTCTTTTATAAAGGATTCCAATTCCTTTGATTCCGTATATTTTATGAGCAGACATACTCATCAAATCAACATTTTCTAATGAGAATGGAACTTTTCCAATATGTTGTGTCATATCGACATGAAAGAAACATTTTGGATATTCTTTCACAATCTTTCCAATTTCTGAAATAGGCTGTAATACTCCTAATTCACTCGATACACTGGCGATAGTCACTAATATGGTATCATCACGCATCATTGTTTTTAGAGCCGTTAAATCCACGGTACCATCGGATAATAAAGGAACATATTCCACTTCAAAGCCAAGTGTTTTTAAATAATTTAATGGTTCTAATATCGAAGAATGTTCTAATCTCGTTGTAATAATATGTTTCCCACGGTTTTGATACTGAAAACAGATCCCTTTCACGACTGTATTATTCGATTCACTAGCCCCACTCGTATATATAATTTCACTGGTTTTTACCTTCAACAAATCAGCAATCTGCTTGGTTGCCATATCTAAAAAATGTTTACTCTCTACCCCTAACTTATGTAAAGAATTCGGATTTCCAATATATCTTTTACTAACTTTTACAAATGTATCTAACACTTCATCAGACACAGGCGTAGTTGCTGAATAATCAAAATACATATACTCACCACAATTCTAATTTCTCTTCTCAATTATATCACATTTTTATCAATTATTTATTAAAACTTAGATCGATAAAGAAAATGTTTGGTATTCGCAACTTGAAAATATCCTTGATAACTCGTTTTCACTGCTTGATAATTAGAAGCTTGATGTTTTTTTATTCTTCTTAACTTCTTTTTAATTTTAATGGCATCCAAGACTGCATTTAATGTTCCTTTTGTAACCGTTCCTGTTCCTTTAATATCTAGATTTTGTGATAAAAGTGCATAACCTAATCCTAACATCAGAAAAATACATACTACGATTGGTCCTATTAATAAATACTGTTTTTGTTTCTTTTTCATCATTCTTCTCATCTCCATTCATCTCCCTTTCTCACTGTCAATAATGAAATAGGTGGATCTAGAAAATGGTCACGAGAAAAAGTTGTTTCCACATAGAAAACAACTTTTTTTATTTCAAAAGGTTCAATTAGGTATTTATTTATAAGGGATTTATTACCTAAATACCCCCCGTAACATTTTGCAAATCATCATAAATCGTCACTCCTAGCTTCTTATACTAGCTTCATTATAACAGGAAAATTTACGAAAAGCAACAACATTGTTTGCTTAGTGTCAGCTATGAAAAAACATCTTATTCTTGGATAAGATGTTATTTGTTATTATCAATAAATTGTTGGATCGATTCTTTTGGTTGAAAACCACTTGTTTGGGCTACTACTTGACCATCTTTAAAAAGTACTAATGTTGGAACACTCATAATTCCATATTGACGTGCTAAATTCATGGATTCATCGATATCGACTTTCACAATATCAATACTATCACGATCACTTGCCATATCTTCTAATACAGGTCCTAACATTTTACAAGGCCCACACCAAGTAGCAAAGAAATCAACAAGTACTAATCCCTTTCCTGTCATTTCATTAAAATTACTTTCATTTGCGTGTTTTAACATATTTATTTACTCCCTTCATATTTTTGTAATACACTTTCAACGCCTTCGATTTGAAGTTTACCACTATCTACTAATTCTTGTGCTGTATCATAACGAACTACGTTATATTTTAAGAATAGGTCTAATGTTTCCTTATTTAATTCATTTTGATTGGTTGTATCTTTATAACGTTCTTTTAAATCAGCAAATTCATCTACGACATTTAAACTCTTACTTACTACGTTAGATAATCCTGGTGTATGATTTAATATTGTATTTCTAACACCAGATTCATTCATAAATGGAATTTGAAAGATTGGAAGTGATAAGCAATATAGACCAATAAACACCATAATATATGCTTCTATAAAGCCTACTACCATACCTAATAATTTAGATGGAATTCCTAAAATAACTGTAAACTTTAAAATCTTTTCTACAATTCCTGTCATACGAACAACAAAGTGATAAATTGCCATTAATACAACATAAACCAGTAAGAAAGCGATTACTTCATAAATGAGTATATTCAGAGTAGTAACTCCTTTTAAACTTCCACTAAATGAGAAAAATGGAACAAATTTATAGAGAATTGCTGATACGAAATCTTTTAAAAAATAAGATAAAATGACAACAAGAAAGAATCCTACAAATGAGACAGTTTGACGAATCACTCCATTTTTAAAACCAATGACACCACCCATTAATAATAATAGTATAATGATAATATCTATAATATTCACTCTATCACCTCACTATTATTATATTACAAAGTTAGGAAAAATAAAAGTTTGTTTTCTATCAATTTTATGTTAATTCAAATGCAAAAGTAAATTGATATTTAAAATATAACTGTACAATTTAGTATGTCACAATATTTATACAAGAATAAACAACTGTAAATTCAATCTTATATAATGATCATTGGCAAATGCTTATTTG
>CALVKP010000116.1 GCA_944332735.1 uncultured Bacilli bacterium
TACACATAAACTCATTCCTCCTTTTTTTCTCTTTTCAAGAATATTTTATGGGAAAATACATAATATGTGATTACTTAAATAGAAATTATTGAATTTTTTTAGTGTTTTTGCTATGATAGATATGTTATCAGAAAGGAGCTTATATGAAAAATAAGAAATTAACATTATTAGGTGTTACCATGTGTTCTGTGTTACTTCTTACAACTGGATGTGGTGAGGTTGCGAAATTAAAAAATGGAAAAGAAGTTGTTGGAAAAATTAAAGGATATACAATTACTGCGGAAGATTTATATGCAGAATTAAAAGAACAAGGTGGTTCACAAGTCTTTACCAATATGATTGATAATTATATTGCGAATAAAGAAATAAAATCTAATGAAGATGCAGAAGATTACGCAAATAGTCAAATTGAGGCTTATAAAAGTCAATATGAACAACAAGGACAAGATTTTAATGAAGTATTAGTTAGTTCTGGATATAAAAATGAACAACAATTTAAAGAAGAATTAATTTTAAGTTATAAAAAAGATAAAGTTGTTGAGAATTATTTAAAAGATGAATTAACTGATGAAGAAATTCAAGATTATTACGATGAAAATATTTTTGGTGACATGACTGTTCGTCATATTTTAATTAAACCTGATACTGATACAGATGCAAGTGATGAAGATCAAGAAAAGGCAGAAGAAAAAGCAAAAAAAGAAGCTGAAAATATTATTAAGAAATTAGATAAAGGTGAAAAATTCGAAGATCTTGCGAAAGAATATTCTGATGATGAAGGAACAAAAGAAGATGGTGGTCTTTTAGAAAACTTCTCTAAAGATAGTGTTGTCACTGAATTCTGGGATGCATCTTATAAATTAAAAGATGGTGAATATACAAAAGAACCAGTAAAAAGTGAATATGGATATCACGTTATTCTAAGAGTCAGTCAAAAAGAAAAACCAAAGTTAAAAGAAGTAAAAGATACGATTAAAGAAACGCTTGTTACAAATAAGCTAAGTAGTGATACTACTTTAAAAACAACAACTTGGGTAAATATTCGTAAAAAATATAATTTAAATATTGAAGATTCAGAAATTAAAGATGGATATGATTCTTTAACAAAGTAAATAGTACATTCTATTTACTTTTTATTTGTCAAATTATAACAAATCGCAATATTTCATCTACTTTATTGATTTAAATTTTGATATAATAAATATATCATAGGGGGTGTGAAATTATGAGATGTCGATTATGTTTAACAGAATTACCACAAGGTCAGATTGTATGTCCTATTTGTGGTTTAGATAATTCTAGTTATTATCAAGAAGAGTTAAAAAAAGAAGCTGAAAATAAAGAAATTAGTTCTAATAATAATCAGAATATACAGACACAACAAGAAGTACCAGCACAAGAACCTATCGTAGCAGATACGATACAAAATCAAGAACAGGTAAATGTAGAAACAAATCAATCTGTTGTAACAAATCATATAGCAGAACCTATTCCAACAGAAACAAACACAGTTAGTCCTATAACAGAATCAGTAAATCAACCTGTAATGACAGAAACTGTTAGCAATGAAAAGATCCAACAGCCACAAGAACAAATCGCTGCAACACCGATTCAAACAAATACAGAAACAATTTCTACATCAACTGTAGGAGAAAATGTTATAACACCTGTTCCAGAAATCAATGAACCTGTTTCTAATCCTTTACCAAATACAGCATCTAATCAAACTACAACACAAGCACCAAACATGATGGTACCAAATAATCAGTCTGTAACGAATCTGAATGTGACAGAGCAAGAACCAATTCAAAAGAAAACAAATTCTATGATATTTCACAATGTCTTTATGTTTTTAACTGGTTTTTCTATTCTTATACTATTAATTACAGCGTTTTTATTTCATTTTGATTCTAATACATTAGTACCAGTAGCGTATTCTGGAGTGATGTTATTTGGTTTAATTACAAGAGCAAATTATGGACGAATACTAGCTATGATTCAAGGTGTTATGACAGCAATTGCTGGAATTATTGTTACAATTATAGGATTCTTTGCTGCTCCTCTTATATTAGGAATGGTTCAGCTTTTAGATATATCCTTTATTCCTGCTTCTATTATTTGTATTTTAGGAGTTATTATTCTTATATATGGTATTTGTATTTTTGTCTACTATAAAAAAAGAAAAGTATTATTTCATTAAAAAATAGGAATCATTCGATTCCTATTTTTAGCATTTTATAACACTTTAACTTATCTTCTTCTTTTTTATATAATGCAAGTGGTTCTTTTTGTTCATTTATGAAAAATACTGTTTCTAATTGTTCGGGATTATCTATTTTCGCACCATTTAATACTTTCTTTTCTAATTCTCCTGTTATGATACGTGTTTCAAACATTTCATGTAATATTTCGTAAATGGAATAAAGTTTATATGAATTATTTTTCACTTCAGAAATAGTATTTGCATTTTCTAATGTAAAATGTCCTACTTTTGTACGTATTAATTCTGTCATAGTTCCTATGGTATTTAAATGAGAAGCAATATCTTCTACTAAGCTTCTAATATAAGTTCCTTTACTCACTCTTGTTAAAAATGTTAATTTCTGTTCTTGTTCTTGCCAATCTATTATCTGTAATTTTTCAATTGTCACTTCTCTTGTTGGTAAAGTTACTTCTTCTTTCTTTCTAGCATATTCATATAATTTTTTTCCATTTATTTTGACAGCTGAATAAATTGGTACTTCTTGTTGATAAGTTGTAGGCATATTGTTTATTACTTTTTTTATTTGGTCACTTTTCATATGTGTTTCTCTTTGTTCTATGATTGTACCCGTTATATCTTTCGTATCTGTTTTGATTCCAAATATCATGGATGCGATATATTCTTTTTGATGAGATGTTAATACTTCTACTAATTTGGTTGCTCTACCAACACAAATCACTAATAAACCAGTAGCCATAGGGTCTAAAGTCCCTGTATGCCCTACTTTTTTTGTATGACAAACATGACTTACTATATTAACAACATCTCTACTCGTCATTCCTTTTTCTTTATTTACTAAAATAATTCCATCCATTTATATCACCATTGTTATTATATATATTTTTATAATAAAAGAAAAGTATCTGATTGATACTATTTCTCACACTGATAACCTTCATCTTCTAACTCTTTCATAAATTCTGAAGTATCCACTTTTTGACCTTTACTTTTTGCAAAGTTAGAATCTACTTTTTCTAATGAATCTTTAGAAGCTTTTTCAAAATCTAAATCAATATTGACAAGAAGCTTTTTATCATCTTGTTTTACACTCGTTTTAATTCCTTCTGCTTTCATATCACCATAAGTTGATTCTAATACTGATTTTGCTACCCCAATCATGCTATCTGGTTGTTTACTTAAATCTACTGTAACATCCATGGTAAGTGTTTGTACTTTCTTACTTTTAAATACTGCTTCAATTCTTTGTGTGGAATCCATGCCACTTTCATTTCCATCTTTGGTACATACAATTGTTTCAGTCACAAAGAAACATCCACTTAACATACTAGCAATCAATATACTTCCTAAGATAACCATTTTCTTCATCATACCACTCCTCCTATTTTTATTATATCGATATTTATTAGATTATACAAGATTAATCTTGATCTTGATAGATAAAAATAAGACGAAGTAAATTTAAGATCGTAGAAGCTAGACTTGCAACATAAGTCATTGCTGCTGCTTTTAACATATTTGCAATATTAGGCATCTCTTCTTTTTGGGCAAGATTTAATCTTTCTATTTCTCTCATTCCTCGTTTTGAAGCATCTATTTCTACTGGTAATGTTACAAGTTGAAAAATTAAAATTGCAAGTAACATAAGTATTCCTAATAATAAATATGCTGTAATGCCTGCAAAAGCAGAGATAATAATGACAAAATAACCAAGATAACTCACTAAATTTACAACTGGTACTAAAGCACTACGTAAACGGTAAAAAAGATAACCTTCTTTTTTTTGAATCGCATGACCACATTCATGGGCAGCAACTGCTAAAGATGCAATGGAATCATCCTGAAAGACATGATTAGAAAGACGAATTACATTTCTTCCAGGATCATAATGATCTGTTAATTCACCAGATACTTGAACAACATAAATATCTTCTAATCCATTTGTATCTAATATTCTACGAGCTACTTCTTGCCCACTTAACATTTTATGATTACGAATTCGCATTGTCTCATGATAAGTTTTCATAATATGACTTTGGGCATAAACAACTACAATGATTCCTAATATAAATAATATAATTTCCAATCAATCACCTTCTAATTTATTTTTTCAAAAACAGTTCCTTCTCTCGTATCACGAATTTGAATTCCCATGTTTTTTAATG
Organism: uncultured Bacilli bacterium; assembly: GCA_944332735.1. GTDB lineage: Bacteria > Bacillota_I > Bacilli_A > RF39 > UBA660 > UMGS2016. The sequence continues at coordinate 4,387 of CALVKP010000116.1, forward strand.
TTTCACGAATTTCATCAGCACGTTTGAAATTCTTTTCTTTTTTTGCTTTATTTCTTTCCTCTATCAAAGATAATACTTTCTGCTTTAATGTCTCGTCAATTTCTTCTTGTTCTAATAAAGAAAGTGATAGTACTTGATCAAAATCTTTTACTAATTCTAGTTTTGTTTTATGATTTAAATTGCTTTTTAAAACTTCATATAAAACAGTAAGGGCATTGGCTGTATTTAAATCATCACTTAAAGCATCTTTAAATTTTTGTTGGTATGTATCAAATAAATCTTGTTCTATTTCTCCTTCGATATGAGAAGCAATATGTTTAATTTTATTTTTTAATGATTGATAAGAGGATACTGCTCTATCTAAAGAATCATAAGAGAACGCTAATTGTTTACGATAATGAGATTCTAAACAGAAATAACGATAACTTAATGGATCATATCCTTTTTCTATCAATAAAGATAAAGTTAAGAATTCACCTTTACTTTTACTCATTTTTCCTGTTTCATCATTTAAATATTCTCCATGCATCCAATAATTACACCATTTATGTCCTAAATAAGCCTCACTTTGAGCAATTTCATTGGAATGATGGGGAAAGATATTATCTACTCCTCCACAGTGAATATCTAAATATTCTCCTAAGAAATGAATGGCAATATTAGAACACTCAATATGCCATCCAGGATATCCTACCCCCCACGGACTATCCCATTTCATAGCTTGATTATTAAATTTAGAATTCGTAAACCATAAACCAAAATCAGCAGGATTTCTCTTAAATGTATCATGTTCTACATCATCTCTTACTGCCACTTTTAAATCATCCGGATTTTTCCCAGATAATTGATAGTAGTTTGACATTTTTGATACATCAAAATAAACATTTCCATTTGCTTGATATGCATATCCATCTTTTAATAATTTTTCAATCATATGAATATAATCATCTATATGATCTGATGCCTTAGATACATATTGTGGCTTTTTTATATTTAATTTTTTACAATCTTCAAAAAAAGCATCGGTATAATATTGGGCAATTTCATATACACTCTTTTTTTCACGCAATGCCCCTTTTAACATTTTATCTTCCCCATCATCAGAATCATTAGAAAGATGTCCTACATCTGTAATATTCATCGTTCTAATAACAGAATATCCTAAATAATTTAAACTCTTTTCTAAAATATCTTCAAAAATATAAGTACGTAGATTCCCAATATGTGCATAATCATATACAGTTGGTCCACAAGTATACATTTTAATTTCGTTACCATGATTTGGAATCAATGGTTCTATTTTTTTTGTTAATGTATTATAAACTTTCATGTCATCACCTTTGTATTATTATAACATAAAGTATTTCTTTATGCTTCCATTATTTCAAATTTTAATAATTCTATCTCATTTACTAATTGACTTTTGATTGGAGTTACTAATTGTGTGGATAAATATTTTTTAGAATCATCAGGACAAACAGTTACATTTTTCTTTTTACCATTGGTAAGAATACTTGCTAATACATTGGCTCCAGTGGTAATTCCTACTCCAAGTCCAATATGTGATAATTTCTTTGCCATAGCTAATGCATCCTTAGAGTCTATTAATATAGTTTGATCAATTAATTTTCTATCTATTATCTCTGGAATGAAATCATCACCAATTCCTTCTAATAGATGGTTTCCACTATATCCTTTGGTTAATAAAGGCGCTTCTTTTGGTTCTAAAGCAATTACCTTAATATTAGGATTTGATTCTTTTAAACACTTACCAACTCCCATTAATGTTCCCCCAGTGCCTATTCCTGAAACAAATCCCCCAATTTCTTCTTTTACAGTTTCTAATATCTCTTTACCTGTTGTTTCATAATGAGCTATACTATTTTCTTGATTTTCAAATTGACACGGACAAAACCCTTTTTGTTCTTGTGCCATTTCTTTTGCTCTTCTGATACATTCTTGAAACCCACCTTCTTCTTTGGATATCAAATATACTTTTGCACCATATAATTTCATTAATTGAACACGTTCTATACTGACCCAATCTGGCATAAAAATAATCACTGGATGATGATAATATGCCCCAATGGCTGCAAAAGAAATACCAGTATTACCACTTGTTGCTTCAATAATTGGCATGTTTTCTTTTAATAATTTATTTTCTTTTGCTTTCTTTATGATACGAAGAGCAATTCTATCTTTGATACTACCTGTCAAATTAAAATATTCTAATTTTATATAAATATAATCTATTTTATTTTTAAAACGATAATATAGTTTTACACATGGTGTATTTCCAATTAATCTTTTCATATTTCTCCTCCACTGTTATTCCATTCCAATTATGATAAAATTGTGACTAATTATTGCATTTTCAAAATATCTATGATATTATATAAAAGTCATGGACCTTTAGCTCAGTTGGTTAGAGCATCCGGCTCATAACCGGGCGGTCGTAGGTTCGAGTCCTACAAGGTCCACCACGATAATAAAAAAAGTCTTGATGATATGCAAGACTTTTTATTTTTTCTCAATTGTAATTGTAATATGATTTTTTCTAGCAAGATCTAATAATGTTTGAATTCCATAATTTACTGCATCTGCTTCATATTTTTGTATACTAATTTCACTTTTACCAATATCATTGGCAAATTCTTTCTGAGTTTTTTCACTCCACTCACGCATTATCTTAATTAATTCACCTTTTGTATATTCATTATTTTTAATTACTACTTTCATAACAATCACCTATTATCGACAGTATATCGGAAAATAGTTTCAAAATTTCAATTTCCATAATGTGATTATGGGGTGATTGTTTCTACATATTTACAAATTTTAATTTTTTATTCGATAGAGCTCTTTAAATTTCATAAAATATTAAAAAAATAACTTGAAATGTCATAGTGAATGTTGTATAATCATAAATGTATTAACAAGTTGCGGGTGTGGCGAAATTGGTAGACGCACTGGCCTTAGGAGCCAGCGCCTTACGGCATGTGGGTTCGAGTCCCTCCACCCGCACCATTGGGAAATCTGTTCGAACTATTCGAACTTTTGATATAGGAATCAATCAGAAATGATTGATTTTTTCGTTTATATGAAAAAATCAACCTAGAAGAAAGGTTGGTGCTTATGATTAATGTA
>CALVKP010000117.1 GCA_944332735.1 uncultured Bacilli bacterium
TTTCTTACTATTAGTTCAGAAAAAATGCTCACAAGCTACCTTCACCTATTATTTAATACAAAATTCCACCATTATTTTTGCTCTCTTTTAATAAATAATAAGTTACTCCTCTTGGTCATTGCAGTTATTTATATTATAACAAAAATGGAAAAATTATACAATTATTTTTTTTCTAATTTTAATACTTTCATATTTTCTGCAACATCTTGTTGTTCTAGCAAAACTTTATCAGCAATTTCTGTTTTTAATTCATCACTTAAATCAACAATAATATTTTCTGCATGCGTACAACTCTGAATATCAAGAATTGAATTTCGTAAACATTTAATATTTTCTAGATTTGTACAAATTTTTAGACTTGTAATTGGTTCTTTCATTGAAAAGTTATGTTCTGTTTTAAATTTCCTAACATCACTAATAATTTGTTTTAATTCCTCCCCAAAATCAATATATTTTTTATCATACGGTAATGTTTTAAATACACTTGTAACAAGCAACTCTTGTTTTTCTTTGCTTTTATATAATTTTTGATATATATATTCAGTTATATGTGGTACAAAAGGAGAATACATTTTTAATACTTCTAAAAATACTGTTGCCAAAGCTTTCTGAGCAGCCTTTTGCATACCACCATATTTATTATCAGGATTATATAACCTTTCTTTTACAATTTCTAAATAATTATCACATAAGTCTTTCCAAAAGAAATTATCAATTTCTTGACGAGCTAATCCAATTTCATAATTTTCCATTTGTTGTTGATATTTTTGAAATGCTTCATGACACTTTGAGATAATCCATTTATCTACCGATAACAATTTAATATTTTCATTCAAATCTATATTTTTTATATGCATATCAACAAATTTTGCCGAATTCCATAATTTATTTATAAATCTTTTTGAACTTTCTATATCTTTAGGGTCAAACCAAGTGTCTGTACCTAATTTATTGGCTGCAGTCCAATATCTTATCATATCAGCACCATAAGTATTTAATAAATCATTAGGAGCCATTTTAGCATTATTTTTTGATTTACTTATTTTTTCACCTTTTTTAGCAAGAACAAATCCAGAAATCATTAAATCTTTCCATGGTACTTGTCCTGTATGATATAAACTTTTAACTATCGAATAAAATGTCCATGTTCTTATGATTTCATGTGCGTGACTTCTCATACTCATTGGATATAAATACTTTTTTTCATCACTTTCTCCATATTTCATATTGATAAATGGAGATACTGATGAAGTGGCCCATGTGTCCATAACAGCCGTTTCTGGGATAAATTCATGACAACCACATTTACAAGTTTTGTGTGGTGGCTCTTCAATTGGATTCACTGGTAATTGATCATCATCAGGAATCACAATATTACCACATTCTTTACAGTACCATATAGGAAATGGCACACCAAAATATCTTTGTCTTGATATACACCAATCCCATTTTAAATTATTAACCCAATTAAGATACTTTAACTTCATAGATTCTGGATACCAGTTAATATCATCTGCAGCTTTAATTAATTCAGTTTTTATATTTAAAATATCAATATACCATTGAGGTGAATTAATAATTTCTATGGGGTTTCCACATCTTTCATGCACTGCAACAGAATGTTTTATTTTCTCAGTTTTTACCAAATATCCTTTTCTTTGAAGTTCTTCTACTATTTTTACTCTAGCATCTAACATTTTCATTCCACCAATAATATCAACTTCAGGATTAATAGTGCCATCAGGCTGCACAATTTTCTTAATAGGTAAATGATATTCTTTTTGCCATTCCATATCCGTCTGATCACCAAATGTACAACACATGACTACTCCAGTACCTTTACTGATTTCAACTTTTTCATCAGCATAAATTTGTACTTGATTATTATATAAAGGAACAGTCACAGTTTTTCCTATCAATTCTTTATATCTCTCATCATCTGGATTCACAAATATGGCAACACACCCGCCTAGAAATTCGGGTCTAGTTGTTGCTATCTCTAATTTTTTATCTCCAACATAGAAATTAATATAATTAAAATAGCTATTTACTTCTTTATTTTCTAATTCAGCTTGTGCAATTGAAGTTTGACAACATGGACACCACAGTACTGGCATTTCTTTTCTATATGCTTTCTTTTGTTTGACTAAATCAAGAAATGATCTTTGAGATATTTTACGAGATAAATCATTAATTGTATCATATCCTAAGTCCCAATCAGCACTAATTCCTAATCGTTTAAATAAAGTTTGAAATTCTTTTATATATTTATCTTTTGTAGCAGTACATCTCTCAATAAACTCACTTCTTGATAAATCTTTAGCATATATTCCTTCTTCTCTTTCAACCAATCTTTCTGTAGGAAGCCCATTATCATCAAATCCAAATGGATAATAAATATTTTCTCCTTTTAATCTATGATATCTAACAATCATTTCTGCTTGAGTAAAAGAAAAAATATGTCCAACATGAAGCTTACCACTTACTGTTGGTGGAGGTGTATCCACAGAATATATTGGTCTTGAATCTAATCCTTTAAATTTAAAAGCTTGTTTTTCATTCCACAAACGTTGAATTTCTTCTTCGTTTTTTTTATCATATTTTTTTTCTAACATACAATATTCTCCCCCTAACGTTTAATTTGCTATTTATTTTACCATAAAATTCATTATGGTCAATAATATTTAACTCAATATCATAATAAATACATTTAATGTATATATAACAAGTAATACCTAGTATTTAAATAATAGTTATTTATGAGAAACATCTATTTTTTGAAAATATAAATCAATATAATTAACTATTTTTTCCAACTTAATATTATCAGTTTTAAAAGATTCTGGAATGTTTTCTTGTATAGGCATCTTTGTACCAGCTTTCATACCTTCCTCTAAGAAAATCCCCATAATTGGATTTACTTCTAACACATATATTTTTCCATCATCTTTAGAAACAATCATATCAACAATTGTAGTAGTAATTCCTAAAATTTTAGCTGCCTTTAAAGCTATATTTTTAAATTCTTCACCTACTGAAATATCTTGCATTGTCCCTCCAGATGAAATATTTGTTTTATAACTTCCATTTTTTCCTCGACAATATGTACTTATTACCTCTCCATTAAAAATTTCTACTCGATAATCATGTTGATTAAAAGGAATATATTTTTCTATATAATAATCAGTCATAAAAGATTTAGTTGCATCATATATATCGCACAATAATTCATAATTATCTATTTTGACAATCCCCTTTCCACCATGATTTGATCTTGGCTTTAAAACAATAGTTCCCCATTCATCAATTATTTTTTTTAGTTCTTCATGATTTAACTTATTATTGATAAATAATGATGGTGGAACTAAAATACCATTTCTTCTCAATAATAAATTACTAATAACTTTATCTTTACAGTAAATAAATGCTTGATATCCATTAAACACGTGAACGCCTGATAATTCAAGTAATCTCAATATGTCATTTTGAAAATAATTTTGTTCATCAGCATTCATATGATAAAAAATATCAACATCAGACAAGCAATAACCTGCTTTTGTATATACCTTACTATTTTTTAAATAGCATTCTCTCATGTCAAAATCAGCATGTACTTCATATCCTTTAGATTGAAGTATAGATACTAATTTTCTTTTGATATTAATACCATTATCATTTTCATACATCCAAAGTCCAATTTTTTTCATGTGTTATACCTCCAACAAGCTTTCTTCTTTATACCCTCTTTTTTTTAGGCCCAAAATAGCAAATTTAAGTAATTGTTTTTCCGTTATTTTATGATTTTTATTAATATAAAATAAAATAGCTTCATAATTTCTACAAATTCCAACATTAAAAGCAACTAATCTAAAAATATCTTCATATTTCGGTGTACAGTCAGTTCTGATTTCTAAAGTACCATATCTTGTAATTTCTATGCTTTTATACGAACGGAAAGTTGTAAAGTCTTCCAGTTTAGGACTGACTAATATTTCATGATTCAGGTCATCTGTCACAATCACTTTATTCATACAAAAATAATCGTTTAGTGATGTTTTTTTCTTCAACAGATAAAATTTATTATTTCTTTTTATGTAAAATATACTTCTACCTAAATAGTCAGAAATTAAATCATCTAAAGAATTATATAATCTATTTTTCCCAGTATTTAAAGGTCCAAAGTTACTTGTTTCCCATAAAAATTTCCTTGAATTTTTTAAATGAGTCTCTTTCATATAAGAATTAGCAAACATGTTCGACTTTGTTTCTTCAACTAGAGTAAGCATATTCATAATATCAATAATTTTATCTTTTGAAGTATTAATATGAGTCTGTATACTACAACAATATGCACAAAACTGAGAGAAAAGTTTATTTTTTTCTTTTAATAATATTTTTTCAATTATTTTATATCTATCCTGATTTAAACAACTACAATTTATATATCTATAATGAGGATTTATTCCCTCACAACATACCATATAATTAAACTTACTTAAAAATTGATTTATAAATTGATAATATAAAACAAATTTTTTTTGTAAATTAAATATATTCATTTCTTTACTTAATGAAAGTTCTATAGTATTAACAGAATATTCTAAAGAAATAATGTCATTATTTTTTTTATTTTTTATAGCTATGATATTTTTATTGTTATCAAAATTTAGTATTTGAAAATTTTTATGTAAAAATTCATCAAACAATTGTTGAATAATTTCACTATTTACAATATATGGATAACAAGTATTGACTATAGGTAATTCAATCTCAACACCCACATAATCGCTTTCTTTTAATGGTGTTATATATTTTTTTATTAATTCTTTTTGTATATTCATATAACTATTTTCGCACTTGATTATATGAATTACATTTTTTACAAACAGGCATTTTTTTCAAAACTTTAGTTCTATCTGTAATAAAGTCATTATCATCAAAAACATTACATATTTTAGTAATATTTTCAAAATCTTGAAAGCAACCCATCATTTCACCATGAAAATTTACAGCTATACTTGTATCCCCAATTGGACAATAATTAGGATTCTTTAACATTTTTATCTTTTCGTCTGGTAAATATTCATCTTCTGAATAATTTATGCCATATTCTTTAACCAATCGTTTTCGTAATTCTAAATTTTCTTGCGTTTCAATATTTCCACCACGATTCCACAAAGGAAATAGATATATATTATCAACATCGTGATTTTTAAAAAATTTTACTGTTTGTTCCAATGCACTATATGTTTCCTTTCCACCCACCAAATGTATGTAAAGTTTTTTTGGATTATATTCTACTAAGTTGTTTATATTGCACCATATCTTCTCATAATCTAACCCTTTATGTATTTTTTTAAATACTGTTTCATCAATAGAACTAACTGAAACTCTAAGCATATCCAAACTATCTACTATTTCCTTATAATTATGCAAATTTAAACCATCAGTAGTTGTTACTACTGATATAGTTGTTTTTAATTTTCTAAGTTTATTAATAATTTCTATTAATTGTGGGTGCAGTGTTGGTTCACCTCTTCCTGAAATAGATATTTCATAAAGAGAATACTTTTTTATTTTTTCTATTAAATCATCTATAGTTTGTAAAGAAATATATCCATAATCTTTCACACATTCTCTAGGACACATACTGCAATTAGCATTACAATATGATGTGGCTTCTATATTCAATAATCTTTCCATAATAATCTTACCTCTATCTACTTATTTTTTTATATAATGTCTTACATTTTGAACAAGTTTGACAATTCATCAAACAATTAGTTTTTTGTTCATATAAATCATTTAATTGCTCATTTGGTAAATTAATAAATTTGCTAAACTCTTTATCAACTATTTCCACTAAATTTCCTTTATATCTACCACTGGAATAAGCTTTAACCATTTTTAATAAAGTATTATCGTCAGTAGTTCTTCCGACCAATTTAAACATATTACTGATGTTTAAATATCTTTTTAAATCTTCTGGTCGTATAACATTATTAGTTAGCATCATATATGGATTTTCATGGTATAATTTAGTGCAATTCATGGCATAATCGAGATCATATCCTTTTCTATCAGCATGCGATAAAGCATTTTGATGAAATCTTCTCCACGGGCAATTACCTAAACAGGCTTCATTTACTAATAAAGCTAGTTTTGCTTTTTTTAAATTTTCTTTTATGTTTTTCAGTTGTTCAATATCATAATTAATAGAAGAAGAAGGAACGATAATATCAGCTCCCATAGCTTCATAATATAATGCACCTCTTGGTGTATTAATATCACATATAATAGACGCTGCAATTGTCATATCTGTACTTTCCTTTGCTAAACTCATAATAAATGGATGCGCAATAATGACTGTATTTACACCTATACTTTCCAATTCTTTCAAATAATTTTTTATTTCTCTCCACCAATGTTTCTCCGATAAAGGTGGCACATTACATGGAGAATTCATTGTTATTGCAATTTTAGCTCCTTTATTATGAACTATTTTAACAATTTCCTCTAATTTTTCCTTACTTTCACTATGCTGATATCTTCCACTACTAATGTCTCTTAAATAACCACCTGTATAAATAGTTCCTATTTTATTATTTTCATCATCAAATAATTTTTCTAATAATTCTAAATTGCCATTAAAACCCACTGATAATTTATATTCCATTTTCATTCCTCCTTATTTTATATCTTTAAATTGTCTATAACTTCAAAAAATTTGTCTATTTCTTTTTTAGTATTATAAAATTGTAAAGATACTCTTAATCCACCTTTTTCTTTAATACTGTTATATAATGGTTGACAACACTGATAACCTGCAGAAACACATATATTAGCCGAATCTGATAATATTCTAGAAACATAATTTAAATTTAAATTTTTATTCTTAAATTTAAACGTAAAAATAGGAGCATGGCAATTTGAAATAGGAAATAAAAGCTGTATTGTTTTACTATTCTTTATTTTCTCATAGAAATAATCATTTAATTCTTTATTTATTTCCATTATATTATCATAACCAATACTTAAATAGTAACGTACTGCACTAGCAAATCCTAAAATATTTTCGATTGCTGGTGTTCCAGCCTCAAAACAGTATGGAATCTCTTTATATCTAATATTTCTACTATCTACAATTCTATCAACCATTCCTCCACCATATTTGTTTTTTCTGCATTTTAATAACAATTCTTTTTTTCCATATATAACTCCTAAACCACTAGGGCCACACATTTTATGTGCAGATAATGTTATGAAATCACAGTCGATTTTTTTGACATCTATGGGATAATGTGGTACATATTGACAACAATCTAAATTGACAATTGCTCCATATTTGTGTGAAATATTACAAATTTCCTTTATCGGCTGTACATTTCCAGTCACGTTTGACAACGCAGATATACTAACTATTTTGATTTGATTGTTTTTTAATAAGTCTTCAAGATTATGTAAGTCTATTATTCCATCTGTTGTTACATTAACAATCAGAGTATTGGAATTATTTAACCAAGGCAATATATTAGAATGATGTTCAAGCTGAGAACAAATTACTTTATCTCTTTTTTTTATATTAAGCATACGAACCAATTGATTAATGGAATCAGTACAATTTGCTGTAAAAATAATTTCGCTTGAAGAACAATTTAACATTGTTGCAATTAATTCTCTACATTCATCTATCTTAAGAGAAACATACTCTGAATTAAAATAACTTCCTCTATATGCATTAGATGTATACTTGGTATAAAAATCATCAATACTTTGTAATACAACTAATGGTTTCAAGGCAGTAGAAGCATTATCAAAATAAATAATATCATTTTTTAATATTGGAAAATCATTTCTAATATTTTTTTGCATTTACTACACCTCTTTCTAAATCTGTTTTTTTACTATGGAAAATTTACCTGATATTTCAGGTGTCAATTCATCTACTTTATTAAAATGAATTTGACATTTAAAATTAATATCTTCCAATTTATCCATAATAGTATTACATTCTAATTTTGATAATTCCCTCTGATCAGTAGATATGTATTTAAAATGACAATCATTATCCGATATAAAATAAAATTGATACAACAATATCTTGTCTGTCACAGAGCAAATTATATTATCAAGCATAGAAAAGGAAATCCTATTATCAATTAAATCTTTCTCTCTTCCTGCCATTTCACTGACAATTCCATTTTGCTCGAATTTTTCATATTCTTCTTTTGTAGCTAAAACAAGATCCCCCACTCTATAATTTATCAATGGCATATATTCATTTTTAAAACTATCAACAACTATAGAATATATATTATTCATTGGGCAAACCGGTAGTAAATGTATACTAATTAAATCCTTACAAATTTGCATTTTCCCACTTTCATTTTCTAAAAAAGCATATCCAAATTCGGTAGTACCATATAAATTTTTTATATCTGTTTCAAAATGTTTACTAATAAATTTTCTCATATTTCTTGTTACAAATTCATAGCTTAAAGTAATAATTTTAGGACAATGAAGTTTTGTTTTTATATTATATTTATCTTTTAAATATAAAAATATTCCTAAATATACCGGATCTGCATCTAAATAATATGGCTTAAACATATTAAATTCTTTTATCATTGTTCTTATATCATTTTTCGTCCAATCCCATGGATTAAATGTATTATTTATATATAATGTGTTTCCAAAAATTCTTTTTTCCATTGGTGGTTTTTCTACAAAACATACTAAATTAGAACATTGAGCAGTTGTAAATATAATTTTATGCAATTTTTCATTATAACATTTTTTTAACTTTTTATTATTCGAATAGGTTCTTTTATATTCATCATTCCACCAATTAGGTTTTCTAATTATTTCCATTCTATCAGATGTCGTTCCTGAAGTTGTTGCATATTCATAATTTTTCTCCTCATTGATATTAAAATTATGTGGGAAATTAGACACAATATCTTTTTTAGTTAAAAATTCACTACTTTGATTTTTATAAATTGGTAATTGCATTATTTTACTTTTTTCCATTTTTTGCCTCCTCAACAAAATTTTTAAATATGTTCTCATATTTTTTAAAGTTATTAAAACATTTTTCGATATGCCCTTGAAAGCCCATAATAAATATACTATTATTGCTTTCGATAACTTCTGGTATTCCATCATCAGCAGTTGCAGAAACAATCAAATTATTACCTAATTTATCAATTTGTTGATGATGTAGAGAAGAGATTGTATATTGACTTTCATTAATAATTGTATATAATTTAGATTGTTTGACTATATTCATATTATGATAATTAATCCATCCATCTTTTTCAATAAAATGACTTATTTTGGTATCGACTATATTTTTTAATGTACCTCCTTCTGCAACATTAATTAATTGTAAACCACGACATATTCCTAAAATTGGCCTATTTAATTTTTTAAAAAAATTATATATCTTTATTTCAAAGTCATCTCTTTTATTTTCACTTGATTTATTATTAAAACAAGCGGTCGAAATATCTTCACCTCCAATTAATAATAATCCATCTAATTGTTTCAAAAAAATTTCCATATTCTTAAAATCGTTAGAATATGGAATAATAACAGGTATAGCATCAAATCTACATATAACATTTATGTAATCCTCATTTACACAGTAAACAGTTTTTTGATAAATTCCCTTATCAATATATTCCATTCCAGAAACAATACCAATTATTGGTTTATACGTATGAATACGCCTCACTTTCTATTAAATTCTCTTATCTTTCTTTTTGCCTTCGTTGTCTTCACTTTATCAATCCATTCTTCTCTAGGCCCATAAGATAAAATATCTGTAATAATTCTAACCCGATCTTTATTATGTAATACATAATCCACATCTACTGTTTTATCATTCACAACTGCCCCTACCATAGTATTTCCTATATCAGAATGAATTTTATATGCGAAATCAATGGCAGTAGACCCTTTTGGTAATTCAATAATATCTCCTTTTGTTGTATACACATAAATCTTATCAGCAAATAATTCTGATTTCACTTGTCTTACAAATTCTTGATTATCTGCAAACACATGATTTATTTCTACGAGTG
>CALVKP010000118.1 GCA_944332735.1 uncultured Bacilli bacterium
TTCGTAATATTCCGCTTCGTCTAAAAGAAAAGATAGATATTGAAGTTCGTGGCGAAATCTATATGCCAAAAAAATCATTTGAAGATTTAAATGAAACACGAAAGAAAAATCATCAAGAACCATTTGCCAATCCACGTAATGCAGCAGCTGGTAGTGTAAGACAACTAGATAGTAGTATTGCTGCTAGTAGAAATTTATCTAGTTTTATGTATCACATACCAAATGCGAAAGATTATGGTTTAAATACCCATTATGAAGCATTAAAATTCTTAGAACAATTAGGCTTTACAGTCAACTCGAATATCAAGTTAGTGTCTAATTTAGATGAATTATTAGATTATATTCGTGAGTGGACTGAAAAAAGAGAAACCCTATCTTATGAGATAGATGGTATTGTGATCAAAGTAAATGGATTAGATGATCAAGAAAAATGTGGATATACAGTAAAATATCCAAGATGGGCAACTGCCTATAAATTTCCCGCAATGGTTGTTTTAACAAAATTAAAAGATATAAAATTTACAGTAGGTAGAACTGGACAAGTGGTTCCTAATGCGATTTTAGAACCTGTATTATTAATGGGGTCTGTTATTTCTAAGACAACGTTACATAATGAAGATTATGTCATTAGTAAAGATATACGAATTGGGGATACAGTTAAAATAAAAAAAGCTGGAGATGTTATCCCAGAAGTGATTGGACCAGAAGTATCAAGAAGAGATGGGAGTGAAATTCCATTTCAAATGGCGACTCATTGTCCAATTTGTCATGAACCACTTGTTAGAAAAGAGGAAGAATCAGCTTATTATTGTATGAATCCTCATTGTGATGCAAAGAAAATTGAAGGATTGATTCATTTTGTTTCAAGAAATGCAATGAATGTAGAAGGATTTGGAGATAACATTGTCGAAGATTTTTATAATATGGGGTATCTGAATACTTTTGATGATTTTTATCACTTATACGAAAAGAAACAAGAATTAATGGAATTAGAGGGATTCGGAGAGAAAAGTATTAATAACTTATTAGAGAGTATTGAAAATAGTAAAAAGAATTCTCTAGAACGTTTACTATTTGCCTTAGGAATTCGTCATGTGGGTGCGAAAACTGCTAAAATATTAGCAAGTCATTACCACACTATGGAAGCGTTAGAAAAGGCTCAGTTAGAAGAATTAGTAGGTATAAGAGATATTGGAAGTATTATTGCCAAAAGCATTGTTAAATATTTTCAAGATCCAACTAATATTGCTTTAATCAATCGCTTAAAAGAAAATGGCGTAAATATGAAATATTTAGGTGCTACCTCTACTAATTTACCACTATCTGGTAAAAGTTTTGTTTTAACTGGTAGTTTAGAACATATGACCAGAGATGAAGCACAAGCTAAAATAGAAAGTCTTGGTGGAACGTGGTCAAGTAGTGTGAGTAAAAAAACAGGTGCTGTGATTGTTGGTGAAAATCCTGGAAGTAAATATCAAAAAGCACTAGAGTTAAATGTTCCAATTTTATCAGAAGAAGATTTTATGAAGATAATTGACAGTCAATAAAATGTATACTGTCAATTTTTTTTATAAATTCTTTTCCATTGATACATGTTTTCTTAAAATGTGTTATACTATAAAGGGATACTAGAAGGAGGTAATATATGGACGCTTGGAGAAGTTTTAAAGGAGAAACTTGGAAAAATACAATTGATGTACGTGACTTTATTATGAGTAACGTAACACCATATACAGGTGATGAATCATTTTTAACTGAGAGTACTGAAAAAACAAAAAAAGTTTGGAGTATTCTAGAAGAAAAAATGAAAGTTGAATTAGACAAAGGTATTTATGATGTAGATACCAAAACAGTATCTGGAATTGATGCTTATGAACCAGGATATATTTCAAAAGAGGATGAAGTGATCGTTGGATTACAAACAGATGAAGCTTTAAAAAGAATTTGTAATCCATGGGGTGGAATCCGTATGGTAGAAAGTGCTTTACAAGCATATGGATACGAAATCGATCCAGAAATGAAGAAGATATTTACGAAATATCGTAAAACTCATAATCAAGGAGTATTTGATGCATATACCCCTGATATTCGTGCTGCTCGTCATGCTGGATTATTAACAGGACTTCCTGATGCATACGGTAGAGGAAGAATCATTGGCGATTATCGTCGTGTTGCACTTTATGGAATTGATCGTTTAATCGAAGGAAAAAAATATGATCAAAGTCAATTAGATGAAGTAGAAATGACATCTTCTGTAATTCGTATGAGAGAAGAATTAACAGAACAAATTTCAGCACTAGAAGAAATTAAATCAATGGCTAGTAAATACGGATATGATATTTCAAAACCAGCTACGAATGCATTAGAAGCTGCTCAATGGTTATATTTTGGTTATTTAGCAGCCATTAAAGAAAATAATGGTGCTGCTATGAGTTTAGGACGTACTTCTACTTTCTTAGATATTTATATCGAAAGAGATTTACAAGAAGGTACATTAGATGAAATAGGAGCGCAAGAAATCATTGATCAATTTATTATTAAATTACGTATTGCGCGTCATTTAAGAACACCAGAATATAATGATTTATTTGCTGGAGATCCTACTTGGGTAACAGAATCACTTGGTGGTATGGCATTAGATGGTCGTACACTTGTAACTAAAAACTCATTTAGATATTTACACACACTTACTAATTTAGGACCTGCCCCAGAACCAAATATGACAGTACTATGGAGTAAGGAATTACCAGAAGCATGGAAAGATTACTGTGCGAAAATGTCTATCGAAACAGATGCATTACAATATGAAAGTGATGACTTAATGAGACCAATTTATGGAGATGATTATGCCATTGCGTGTTGTGTATCTGCGATGAAAGTAGGAAAACAAATGCAGTTCTTTGGAGCTCGTTGTAATTTGGCAAAAGCACTTCTTTATGCCATTAATGGTGGTGTCGATGAGATGAAAAAGACACAAGTGTTACAAGATGTACCAAAAATTACAAGTGAAATATTAGATTACGATGAAGTTAAAACTGCTTATGATAAAGTACTAGAGAAGGTTGCAAAAATTTATGTAGATGCTATGAATATTATTCACTATATGCACGATAAATACGCCTATGAGAAATCACAAATGGCATTACATGATACCAATGTAGAACGTTTAATGGCTTTTGGTATAGCAGGACTTAGTGTTGCTGTAGATAGTTTATCAGCAATTAAATATGCAAAAGTAAAACCAATTCGTGATGAAAATGGTATTACAACTGATTTTGAAATCGAAGGAGATTATCCAAAATATGGAAACGATGATGATCGTGTAGATTCTATTGCTGTAGAACTTACAGAGAGATTTATCCGTGAATTAAAGAAACATGAATTATATCGTAATGCACATCATACATTATCTGTGCTTACAATTACTTCAAATGTTGTTTATGGAAAGAAAACAGGAGCAACTCCAGATGGAAGAAAAGCTGGTGTCG
>CALVKP010000119.1 GCA_944332735.1 uncultured Bacilli bacterium
TTGCAATATTATACCATGTTCAGAACAAACTTCCAACGATAAACACAACAAAAAAAGGCGATGAAACGCCTTTCTGTTTAACCATTATATCTCCAATGAGCATAATATGTCTGATTTGCTTGAACAGTTGTCACTTTACTACCACTCACTGGATCTGTATACCATCCTAAGAAAGTATATCCACTTCTAGCAGGTGGATTAGAAAGAGATTGTCCATAATATTTCGTCTCACTAATTACCTTAGGACCAGTTCCTTCTGCAAGCTCTACTGAATGAACATAGAAAATATCATTATTTAACGCACCTTGAGATGGATTTTCAATAGCATTTGAATAAATAACAAAGGTATAATAATCATTTCCATCATTTCTCTTAGAAGCAACAAATGTCTTTGTAATTTTTTTCCATGTCGTATTAATATCAAAACATGGTACAGTCGTTTGCTGTTCTGGGCCTAACGTAACTGCTAATGCTTTCGTTGCTTTAATAACAATACTATACGTATAAGTTTTTCCTAATGTTAATCGCCTATTATCAGGAATCGCGTTCACTCCCCCATATCCATTGCGTAAATTTTTATCAGTGCTCATCGTAAATCGCAATTCTTTTCCTAAATTTGCATTTAAATTAGATACAGTAGAAGTCTTATAAGATGTAGCTAAATAAGAATCCCAATAATTTACATCATATGCTTTTGTCATCAAATTGTTTGTCATATAATTCACATTTAAATTTACTTGGTATTGATTTCTTTTATAATAGTAAGAAACTACGGTTGCTCCACCTTTTTTTACAGTAACTGTTTGCGTACTAGGAGCAGTAAAACCAGTATAACTCATTAATTTTGGAGTAACACTAGCATTAATATTTGCTTTTAATGTTTCTGTTTTATTTAATTCATATGTTTGTCCATCTGTTTTCATAAGATAATGTTTTACTTGATAAGTTGTCGTAAAATCAGTTAAAGTAAGTGCTGAAGCAGTCACAGTATTATTGGCATTACCACTATCTCTTACCCTAGCAACTAGTGTTGTATTTGTTTCAAATGTAAGAGAAATACTAGTACCAGTCACAACATTCCAACTACTACCACCGTTTGTTGAATACTCATAAATATAATTATTGCCTTTCACTTGATCATATTGAATCGTAACAGTTTTCGTACCATCTGTATTATTCTTTACATCATACGTTGGAATTTGAATATCAGATGTTTTAACAGTAATTGCTTTTTCAACAATTTTACCAGAATTTGCAATCGCACGAACTTCAATTTTATAAGATTTATTTTTTGTTAAACCTGTAAATATCTTAGTAGAACTTGTCTGTAGAGAACTCCATGAACCATTTTCTATAGAAAAACGATATCCTTTTATTGTATCATTTTGTACAGATGCTTTGGCAATAACAGTCAAACTAGAACTTGTTATATTACTAGAAGATAACTGCAATGAAATCGTATTTTCATCATCAGAAGTACTACTTCCATCACAAGAAGCAACATACTGATAAGTAAAAGATTTTCCATTTTTTGTTACTTTCACACCAGCTTGATTAGAAATAGCTTCTTTGGTATCAGGATTTCTAATTTCTTCATCTAAATATCCCTGTTTTAATTCTGCAACCGTTACACAAATACTGCTATTATCTACAATTGGTAACTGTAATCTATGGTCACTCGCCCATAATTTAGCAGCAGAAATAATACTCTTCTCTTGATTTTCTTTTGAATCTTCTCTAAAACGATTCATAGTTCCAATCACAGTTGGAACTAATAAGAGTGCAATAATACCTAAAATAGTAATTGTTGCTAATAACTCAACAAGCGTAAACCCTTTTTTCATACTCATTACCCTCTCGTTACCGTCTGATGTGATTGATTGCTATGATTATGAGCATATTCTTTACTTGGAATTACTCCATTTTCTTTCATCTTACTCACAAAATCAGATTGATATACCCAATCTTTTTGGTAATCTTTTTCATCCATCAGATGTTCATCAAAACCTGTATATTGATAATGAACTGGATAGATTTGATTATCCTTTAAAACTTGTGTTTCTACTAAGTGATAAAACAATCCCTCATGAGGAAATACATATCTTGTATGAATTAAGATAGATTCATTTTCTCCTTGCTGAACTTCTAAAAAACGTCCTATTTTATTGAAATAATTTACATAAGAAATACTAAATTTATTTGCTTCACAAACAATTTTAGCTTGTTCTTGTAAGCCACTAAAAATATGACTCGTAGGTGTATGAAAACCACGCATACCATCATCTAATTCTACATCATAAAATAATTTTAAATAATAGCTTTGAAATACCGGATTTAAAAATAATTCCGGATTTAACTCCTCCAAAGTAGCAGATAATACATTCTTTTTTACTTCCACATTAATCACTAACCCCTTTAAAAAATTCATTTAATTGTCTTTCAATATTTTCAAAAATTCCCTCTCTAATTTTATGCTTTTTCAAAGATGCCAACACTCTTTTATAATCAACATCACTTAATGTAATGTAATCACCTAATAAGAAAGATAAAGTTGTTCCATTAATTGCTTCAACACGTTCTCTAAAATGTTCATTTTCCAAAATAAGTGCAGCATAATATCTTTTCTTTTCTTCATCAGATAACATATCCGTATCTTCCCTTGGTAATACAATATTTAAATCTGGTTTCTTAAAATCTTGCACAATCATATAAAGACCATCCATATAAGAACAACCAAACATATTCTGATATACTTTTTCGTATTTCAATGGTTTATCATCAGGACGTAATTTTTTTATTTTATCGTAGTATTTTTTATCTAAATCTACTATCTCTAACAAATCTCCTTTTGGATTATCATAAAAATTTTTATAAAATTCATAAAGAGAATCATTTCTCTTCTTTTGAATTAAAATCGCACTATCTAAATCATCTTCTCGATTTACAATGTTTTTAATATGATCTGGATAATAACTCAAATCCCTAATTTCTAGAATTTCTTTTAAACTCATACCATCACCAACTTGCCCTTAGTTTATCATGTTTTACCAATTTTTACAACTATTCATCTACCATTTTGTTCAACATTCCAAATAACTTGTCAACCCCATATTTCACTCCACTTCCAATCTTACTAGAAATACTATAACCTAAATCAGACATCTTATTTCCATAATTACGATCAGGTTGTTTTAAATAATCTTCAATATCCACATTCTTTCCAGATGCTACATCTTTTTCAAATTGTTCAATCTGACTTTTCGTAAAACTCGTCTTCCTTCTCATATCATACTCATAATAACCCGTTTCCTGAGACAGATAAAGTGTCAAGAAAGTAATAAAAGAAGCAATCATAAAATACTTAAAACAACGTTTATATATCTTAATCTTATCTTCTTTTTTAATCATGAATTCACATACTTACTAAAAATAGGCGTAATTGCTTCTACTGTATTTTGTATCTCATCAATCGTATTCTCATTTGCCCCTAATTCTAATAAAATCATATTTGCATTTAAATCCTGATTATAAAGTCCATTTACAGTCTTCCCTGACTTTTGCATAACCCCTCTCGATAACTTTGGATAACTTTCATTGATTTGATTAGATAAGGTAGTAGCAAGATTTAAATTAGTTTGATAATTAGGATTGTTCATACCGACAATAAATAATACTTTCGCATAATTTTTACCTTCTAACGTAAGCGTAGAAGCATCATGAGAAATCGCATCACGATGTAAATCAATAATTAAGTTTAAATTAGGATATTGTTTTAATATATTACTGGTAAATTCCCTACTCACTTGATAACTAGCAGCATAGTTTAAATTATGTTCTTTCAAATACTTTGTAAAATCTGTTTCTTCCACAAGTGCTTCTACTTGATTTTTCTGAAAATGTTCTTTCATCAAATAAGAAGCCATCATCACACTTGGCGTAATATTATATGGTTCTAATGTCTTCATACTATAACTTTCACTTTGGTGCGTATTATAGATATATACTTGTGGCTCTTTTTTTTCTGTTACTTTCGTTGGATTTTGAATAAAATTTGTATTTTCCTGATATGACACAACTTTCTTACTCATTTCATTTTTTGTAGAAATATTCAACAAACTTTGAGGATTCGATAAATCTAAGTTCATGAAATATTTTCCAATTTTATGAATTAAATTTTCTTCACTCTTTTGATATAATAAATAATGATTCGAATCACGTAACATATTGTTTAAGAATTCTTCATTTGAAGTTGCTAATTGTGTTTTCAATATATAATAAGTACTACATTCAAAAGATAGATAACTAAGTATCAATAATAAAACTATTTTTAAGAAAAAATACTTCTTTTTTTTCCTTTTTTTTGTGTGAAATCTTTTTGCCATATCTCTTCCTCCTAATAATATATTACGATAAGAAGAATTGGAATTATGTCAAAAAAACTTACTGTTCAAAAGAAACATTTTCATGTAGGGCATGATTAATCGCACTACCAATCACATAAGAGAGTTTATTGATTAAAAAATCAATTTCTTTTGGGGTTACTATAAAATTATAACCAATTGGTGTTAATACTTCTAATACTAATTGTTTTCTCTCTTCTTCTGTTAACATTCCTATCTTTCCCATTAATTCTATATTATCTTGTGGTTTTACAATCACTTCTTTTTTTAAATAATTACCACTTGTAACAGCTAATTTAGAAGATGGTTTTTGTAATTGTTTTTTCATATATGAGAAATTCTTCTGCATATAATAAATTGTATCTGAAACAATCGTTGCAGCATCAACTACAGTAGGAATTCCAATTGCTATCACAGGAACATGAAAATAATCAGAACTAATCTCTTTTCGTTTATTTTGTACTCCACTTCCGGGATGAATCCCTGTATCAGTAATTTGAATTGTCTTATTTAAACGCTCTACACTACCACTTGCTAATGCATCGACAACAATCATAAAATCTGGTTTTACATAATCGACAATCCCTTTTAATAGTTCTCTAGTTTCTATTCCAGTTGTTCCCATAACACCTGGGTTTAAAGCATATGTTTTTCGAAACCCATCTTCTACTTCCCCTAACGCAAACAAATGATTCGTCACTAAGATATGATCAATCGACAGTGGTCCTAAAGCATCTGGTGTAGAATCTTCATTTCCAAGCCCAACAATAAAACAAGAAGCATCTTTTTGAATCGATAAAATTTCTAATAAATGTTTCACTGCTTCTGCTGTTACTTTTAATACTTCTTGTTCATTTTCATGGTCAGTTACATCATCAAATTCAATCGTAATATAATATCCTGCTTTCTTAGAAATCTTCTTACTTCCCTCATTTGTTATATTGACCCAAGTTACTTTACAATGGTTATATTGTTTTACTTTTTTTGTAAATCCCTCCATTGTTTGGTTTTCATCTATCAAATCAAGTGCTAAATCAGTACGAGGTAAATTCCCCGTAAAATGTATTTCATGTCCCATCTATATCACCTATGATTATTTTTACCAAAAATAGGTCTTTTTATTGCATTTCTTTTGTTTTTCTGCTAAAATAATGATGTTCAAGAGAACTTGGAGGTGAAACTTATGGCAAATATGAAGAATGC
>CALVKP010000120.1 GCA_944332735.1 uncultured Bacilli bacterium
AAATCTGCTCCACTAAATCCAACTGTTCTTTTTGCGATATTATCAAGTGAAACGTTTGGAGAGAATGTCTTTCCTCTGGCATGAACCTTTAAAATTTCTTCTCTACCTTTTACATCTGGTAAATTCACTGTTACTTGGCGATCAAAACGTCCTGGGCGAAGTAATGCAGGATCTAATACATCAGGACGGTTTGTAGCAGCAATAATGATAATTCCTTCATTTGAACCAAATCCATCCATTTCTGTTAATAATTGGTTTAATGTCTGTTCACGTTCATCGTGACCTCCACCTAAACCTGCACCTCTTTGACGTCCTACAGCATCAATTTCATCGATAAAAATCAAACATGGGGCATTATGTTTCGCTTGTTTAAACATATCCCTAACACGACTTGCTCCCACTCCGACAAATAACTCTACGAATTCAGAACCACTAATATAATAAAATGGAACATTGGCTTCTCCTGCAACTGCACGAGCAAGTAACGTTTTACCTGTTCCTGGAGGTCCAACTAATAAAACTCCTTTAGGAATACGAGCACCCAAACGTTGGAATTTCTTAGGACTTTTTAAGAAATCAATTAATTCAGCTACTTCTTCTTTTTCCTCATCTAACCCTGCGACATCTTTAAAGGTTACTTTTTTATTATCCTCATTCAAACGAGCACGACTGCGTCCAAAATCCATTGATTTATTAGCACTACCCATTTGTCTTGTAATCAAGAAGAATGCTCCACCTACCAAAATTACCATTGGTAAAACATTTACTAAAAATAATAGAAAAGTACTAGATTCTGGATCAGAAGATGTATCTAATGTAAATTCTTCTTCTTTTTGGATATTTAAGATTTCTGACATAACATCACTATCTAATGGTACTCTTAAAAAGAACGATTCATTTTCTTTATATCCTTTCATTGTACCAGAGATTTCATAAACACTAGCTCTAGAACGTGGTGTTACTAAAACTTCTTCTACTTTTCCTTTGTTTGCTTGTTCCATAAATTTGTCATATGTTAATACATTCACCTTACGATTCATTGTATTAAAAAAGTATAGAATTGCAAACATAATCATAAGTAATATAACATATGGGAATATTCCCTTTTTAATTGTTTTTTTATTCATCCAAACCCTCCTTCTTCAAAGAATACCTTAGTATTATATCATACTTTCCATTTTTTGTTCTATTAAATTTTGTTTTTTTAAGACCTGGCAACCAAAGTATTTTCCCAGTAGCATCAGTCACAATTGGCCATGTATCACGCTTTCTTTTTTCGATTTTCTCATCTGTGAAAATATCATTTATTTTCTTTGTACCAGATAATCCTTTCACTTCCATACGATCACCTGATTTTCTCGTGCGAACATAAAGTGGAAGTTTATGTTCGCTTGTATCCAATCGGCAGATAAAATTATCATCTTTCTCGGTAAAATTTATTTTTTCAATCTTGTTCCCATTTGGCAATAATACTTGATCATATAACACAAATTGATACTCATCAAAAGAAGGCATCGTATCTGTAAAATATGCTCGTTGATATTCTTTCACCAAATAAATATGGTCTGGCAAAGTAAGATAAGAATTGGTAGTTCCACTTGATAAAAATTGAATCATATCCTGTACATGTCTACTTTGAATATCATTTATTTTTTCTTGATAAACTCTTTCTAACAGAAATTGAATCATTTGTTCTTGCATAAACAATTCTTCTTGACACCACAAATCTAAAAACAAAGTTTTATTTTCAAATATAGTTCCTTCTTTATTTTGAACCAAATTTCTAACATAATGACTACATTCTAATAAAATCGTACTAAAATTGAAAAATTTTTTATGAACCTGAGAATTTTCTTCTTTTAACTTAGGAACAATATATTTACGATAACGATTTCTTGTATAATCATCTTTATAATTACTCATATCTGTCACATATGGAATTTGATATTCTCCAATATAATTCATAATTTCTTCTCTCGTTACTGTAATAAGAGGCCTTACCAATGTATAATCTTTCATTTCCGTTATTCTAGAAAATCCATGATATCCATACAAAGAAGATCCCCTCACGAGTCTCATTAAAATAGTTTCTATAAGGTCATCACCATGATGTGCAGTCATAAGATAAGATGCTTGATATTTATGGATCAATTGTTCAAAAAATTGATAACGAATTGTACGAGCATCTTGGTGGAAATTTGTCTTATGATACTCGGTAATTTTTAAATACTCAAATATGATGTGATGTTCTTTACAATAAGATTCTACAAATTCTTTTTCCTGATCGCTTTCTACACGAATGTTATGATGAACATGTGCACAGACAATATTGATATTCTTTTTTTTCTGTAATTGTAGTAATAAATGGAGTAAAGTCATTGAATCAGGACCACCAGATACTGCTACAACAACAGTGTCGTTAGAATGTAACGATAATGAATTTAAAAAATTAAATACTTCTGTCATAATTACCACTGAATCTCTTTCTCTCCATTTTCTTTTAAATAGTGATTAATTTTAGAAAATGGTTTACTCCCAAAAAATCCACGATAAGCAGACAAAGGAGATGGATGCACACTTTCTATAATTTTATGTTGGGAATTTGTAATTAGTACTTTCTTACTACGTGCATAGCTACCCCAAAAAACAAAAATCACAGGTTTTTCTCTTTCGTTTAATTTAGAAATAATCGCATCCGTAAATTGTTCCCAACCATGATTCTGATGAGATAAAGGACGATCCATTTGAACAGACATAATAGAGTTTAACAAAAGAACCCCTTGTTTTGCCCAATCAGTTAAATCGTTATTTTCGCGGTGGATACCAAGATCACTTTCTAGCTCTTTAAATATATTATCTAAAGAAGGAGGTCTTTTGCAACCATCTTGTACAGAAAAAGAAAGTCCATGTGCTTCTCCCACACCATGATAAGGATCTTGTCCTAAAATAACCACTTTCACTTCATCATAATCAGTATATCGTAAGGCATTAAAAATATTTTTATATTCTGGAAAGCATCTTTTTGTCGCATATTCATGCTTTACAAATGTGCCAAGTTTACGAAAATAATCTTTTTTCATTTCATCTTTTAAAATAACATCCCATTTCTTATTAATCATATATCAAAATTCCTTTCAGATATATGATATCACAAAGTAGAAATAGGTGCAAAAAAGTAAACCTATACTTTGTTTTGTGTCTATTTATGTCAAAGAAAGAGACTACTTGTCTCTTTCTTTATTTATTTTCTTTTTAGAACTTGTTTTCTTTTTCTTACGAACTTCAACCGGCGCATGCAGTTTATCTCGTGTACACACCATTAAATAACAATCGTGATAAACTCCTTCATGAAAACGATGATGAGGAAGTATACGATATATCTCGAAGCCACACTTTTCAAAACAAGTGATATCACGCCTGTTCTCAATGAGGGGATCTACTACTAATAACTCTATATTATGTGATAAAAAATAATCTCTAATCATAATCATAAACTGAATATCATAATGTTTCCTAAAATATTTAGGGAGACCAATAAAATAATCTATACCATATACAACTGCATCAATACCAAAATCGTATTTACTTAACTCTTTCTTTGTCAATGGATAATATTGTAAATATCCAATACTTTCGTTATCTTTTTCTAATATATAACGCGCTATATTTTTTTGATTATAATATTGTTTTTGAATAAGTTCTATATCGTATTTCATATCACGACCATCATGGTATTCTAATACTTTCTCATCTGTTAACCATTTTAATAAATCTTCTTGATCATGCTTTGTTAATGGGCGAATTTTAAAACCATTTTCTTCAATATTAAGGTTATCATTTCTTACATTAGGACCATCTGGAATAAGGAAAGGTTTTGTAGATTGCTTTTGTAATTTCCCTAGAACAATATATCCCATCACCATCATAGATATAATTGTAAATATTAAAAATAAAGGAATAAAGTAAAATTGAAAAAATGTGGATATTTTTTGTCCAAGATATGTTACTTCAAAAAATGAGATTACTTCTTCATGAGATAATACTTTAGCAATACAATAAGTTCCTAAAAAAGGAAAAACAACAGCAAAAAAGACAATTAATAAACAAGTAATTGTTTTAAAAAATGATTTTAAATATAAAATATCTAATGCTTTTAATAATACTATAAAACAAATAAATAATAGAATTAAAAACAATACAAAATAAACAATACTAATCATCTAAGTTCCTACTTTCTATATACTTATTTGCAACCACAACAAAAACATTTAAAGGAAGTTTTTCGGCTCGGTCTTGTAAACTATATCCTTGTTCTTGCAATAATGATTCTAAGATATTTAAATCGTATTTTTTTAAATTATTACGCAAAGTTTTTCGTTTCTGTTTAAAACAATCTCTTACAAATTGAAAGAAAAAAGCATCATCCAATAATGGTAATTGTTCTTTTTTACGTGTAAATTCAACTACTATACTATCAACATTGGGTTTTGGTAAAAATACATTACGACTTACATCTAAAAGTTTATGAACATCAAAATAATAATCTAAAAAGACGGTAAAAGAGCCATAATCTCTCGTTCCTGGTTTTGCTCTAAAACGATCTCCTACTTCTTTTTGTACCATAATAACAAGTTTATCTACTGGTAAATGATCCTCTACTATTTTCATAATAATTGGCGTAGTAATATAATATGGTAAATTACCAATCACATATAATTTGTTATATTGGTATTTTTTGATATCTACCAGTGGAGAACTTTTTAAAAAATCACTATAAATAACGTCAACATTGTTATATAGTTTCAAATTATCCTCTAATACCGGCTTTAATGTAGTATCAATTTCATAGCAAAGAATTTGTTTTGCGTATTGAGCAAGCTCTACAGTTAAAGAACCTGCTCCTGGGCCTACTTCTATCACAAGAGTCTCGTTATCTATTTGGCTTGCTAAAATAATCTTTTCGATAATATTACGATCAATGATAAAATTTTGCCCATAATTCTTTTTAAAGTGGAATTGATGAGAATTTAATTTTTGTTGCATTTTTTTTGGTGAATACTCCATACTATATCCCTCTCTTGATTTTTATTATAACGAATTTAACAAATAGATACAATAAATTTTCAAAAGAAAAAGAGCAAAATGCTCTTAAAATCCATAACGTTTTATCGTGAAATGAATTCCATTTCCTCCTGGTGTGTTTGTATTTCTAGCATCATTTTGTGATGCATACGCTAAATCTATCCAAACTGTTCTATTGGTATTCCAAGCTTTTTGCATACTACCACCACTATCTAATACAACCCCCAAGAAAGGTGGATTAATTCCGTTATTAATTTCTATAATCGTCCCACAAGGAAATGCAGTTCTAGCAGCAGCCAAAATTCTTACACTTCCATATTCGTCATCTTGATAATAAATACCATCATAAATTAAACTATGTTTTCCACCATTTTTCGTATGACAAGATACATTTCCTGTTTTACTACAACCAGGACAATCAGGACCATAACCTGACATTTTACCAACATAGCTTTCTTTTCCACCATTTCCCACATGAACTACAGAAGGTATCATCTCTTGAACAACAGACGTAGTACCATCTGCTTGAGGAATAATTAAACCGTCTTGGCCTTCCGTAACAACTTTTGTCACACCATTTGGTAATTTTTTTGTATATACTGTTTGTGTTTCATGAGCAATTACTTGATTTTCAACATTTAAATTCATATTCTTAATCGGATTATCAATCTTTACCTTATGTGTTTGAAATCCGATATTATGAAATAATGATAATGATGCAATCATAATTAAACTAAGCCATTTACCCAATAATTGCAGTAAATATACATTCATAACATGTCACCTCAAGATTATTTATAAACTAGTTAAAGTATAGCAAAATTACTTTTTTAAGTCAAATTGAGTAATTGCCGTATTTGTCGTTATTTCTAATACCTTTTCTAAACTTATATTTTTAATTTGTGCAATTTTAGAGGCAATATGTATAATCCTTGCTGGTTCATTTTCTTTACCGCGATATGGTTCTGGAGATAAATATGGACTATCAGTTTCTAATAATAAATGATCCAACGGCATTTCTTTTACTACTTCAACCAATTTAACACCATTCTTGAAAGTAACAACCCCTCCTATTCCAAAATAAACACCAAGTTTTAAAAATTCACGAGCCATTTCTACAGAATATCCATAACAATGCAAAATGACAGGAAAACTTCCATCTACCACCTTCCTCAATATATTATATGTATCTTGTGCTGCATCTCTACTATGTATCACACAAGGAAGATGATATTTTTTAGCAAGTTCTAATTGTTTTTCAAACAATGCTATCTGTTTCTCTCGGTTTTCTTTCGTATAATGATAATCTAAGCCAATTTCTCCAATTCCTACAATTTTTTCATCGTGAAGATGTAGTTCTAAATATTTTAAATTATCTTCCGTTCCTTCTTCTACTTCTTCTGGATGAATACCAATAACACCATATACATTTGGATACTTTTTAACAGTGTTTAACGTTTCAGCTATATTTCCCATATTAGTAGCACTCGTAATCATGAAATGATTTTTCATATGAGAAATAACTTCTTTTAAATGTTCTTCACTTTGGTATTCTTCTAATAATAAATGACAATGTGTATCTATCATAATCTCACTCCTAAAAAAAATATACCATAAAATGGTATACTTTCATACTCTTTACTGATGTATAGTATTATAAATGTATCTGCAGATTGTATAAATAATTGCAATTAAATATAAGATATCTATAATATTAAATTCCACAATCACACTACCTAAAACTAAGAATCCAAGAAAGCCTAATATCAATAAAACTGATCTCGTTTCCTTATTTTTTAGAATTGACATGATTTCTCTCCTTCATTTTGTACAACCTACCATTAACTATACAGGAATCTTCTTCCAATTTCAAACAATTTTAATGTTTTTCATCATACAATTTACAACATTTTACAAAATTATTCTACAATTTTAGTCATTTACTAAAAAAATACCAATTATTTGGTATTTTGATGAATTTCTTCTAATTTCTTATCTTTATCAATACGTGCAAATAATGGATGAGCTTCTCCAACAGTACATGATTCTCCTAATCCATTAAACTGATCTAATGATGTAAAAGAAGAATTCGTTGTATTTAATTGTTCAAAAATAGATTGTGCGGTATCAGGTAAAAATGCTTGTAATAATATAGCTCCATGACGAATTCCTTCTAATAATAGATATAAAACATTATTTAATCTTTCCTTTTGTGATTCATCCTTTGCTAAAGTCCATGGAGTTGTTTCATCAATAAACTTATTACAACGTCTAAATAAATTAAATATTGATTCTATCGCATCGGCAACACGTAGTTCATCCATTTTATCAATCACTTCTTGTTTTGTATCTAAAACTGTCTTCTTGAATGATTCATCTAACTCAGTATATTCTTTTGGTTCTGTAATAGTACCTTGGAAATATTTATGTGCCATACTAATTGTACGATTTACTAAATTACCTAATACATTTGCCAAATCAGAATTGATTCTCTCAATTAACAATTCATAAGTAATCGTTCCATCACTTGCAAAAGGAATTTCATGTAATAAATAATAGCGAACAGCATCTACCCCAAAGTAACGTACTAAATCATCGGCATACATAATATTACCTTTAGATTTACTCATCTTATCTTCACCTACTAAAATCCATGGATGTCCAAAGATTTTCTTTGGTAATGGTAAATCTAATGCCATTAACATAATTGGCCAATAAATTGTATGAAATCTTAAAATGTCTTTTCCAATTAAATGTACATCAGCTGGCCAATATTTTTTAAATTTTTCATCATGATTTCCATGAAGATCGTATCCTAAAAAAGTAATATAATTACTTAAAGCATCAATCCAAACATAGACAACATGCTTTTTATCAAAAGTCACTGGCACTCCCCAATCAAATGAAGTTCTTGAAACACATAAATCTTGTAATCCCGGTTTAATAAAATTGTTCATAATCTCATTTTTACGTGCTTCTGGCTGTATAAAATCAGGATGTGTTTCAATATATTCTTCTAGACGTTTCGCATATTTATCTAAACGAAAGAAATATGCTTCTTCACTTGCTTTTTTTACTTCACGTCCACAATCAGGACATTTACCATCTATTAATTGTGATTCAGTAAAAAATGATTCACATGGAGTACAATATAAGCCTTCATATACTCCTTTATAAATATCTCCTTGTTGATATAATCTTTCAAATATTTCAGACACTTTTTTCACATGTTCTTTATCTGTAGTACGAACAAATTTATCATAACTTGTATTCATACAATCCCATATATCATGTACTTCTTTCGCAATTTCATCAACAAACTCTTGTGGGGCTTTTCCTGCTTCTTTCGCCTTTAATTCAATTTTCTCACCATGTTCATCTGTTCCAGTTTGAAAATATACATCATATCCTTCTAAACGTTTAAATCTCGCAATCGCATCTGCTAATACAATCTCATATGTATTTCCAATATGTGGTTTAGCAGAAGTATATGCGATTGCAGTCGAAATATAATATTTTTTCTTTTCCATAATAACCTCCTAAAAAAAATCACATCCTCATATAAGGACGTGAAATACGTGGTACCACCTTAATTCATAGTCGAAACTACCTCTAGTTGTTAACAGGAACTCCCCGTATCATCCTACTTATCGAATCATAAACTCCAGAACCATTTCCAGCTATTTCCTTTTATTCACTTCCACCAACCATGAACTCTCTTTAAAAAATACTTTAGCTTTTCTTTCCTTCAACGTTTTTCATGATTGATTATATCATATCATTTCTTATTTGCCAAGAATTTAATTTTCTAGTTGTTTAGATAAAACTTGAGCTGTTAATTCAACAATATGATAATCTAATTCATTGATACGATCATTTCCGTATGTAAATACCAACCCTAAAGCATCGCCATTGGCAATAATTGTAGCATAAGAAAAACATACTTCCATCTCTTGATTTTCTACCAATTGAACCTTTTTCTTACTTTTTTCCAGCATTTTATCCCGACGGGAAATAAT
Source organism: uncultured Bacilli bacterium (assembly GCA_944332735.1). GTDB lineage: Bacteria > Bacillota_I > Bacilli_A > RF39 > UBA660 > UMGS2016. The sequence continues at coordinate 9,102 of CALVKP010000120.1, forward strand.
ATCTTTTAATTGTTCACTAATCGCTTTTTTCTCTAATATTTCTTTATCAACACCAGCCATAGCAATCACTTTGTCAGTATCAGTAATAATCACACTATGTCTTGTTAAATGTGATATAGCATCCACAAACGCTTTGGCTTCTTCTTCAAAATGATTCATTGCAAAATATTTTTTTAAAACAATATTTTCTTGATTATCTAAAAAAATTTCTAAACTTTCTCCTTCTCTAATTCGTAATGTTTTTCTAATTTCTTTTGGAATAACTATTCGACCAAGTTCATCAATTCTTCTTACAACTCCAGTTGCCTTCATACTTTCCCCACTTTCTAATGTATAGAATGTGTTAAAATTGATAATTTATACTTATCACCAGGAATTTTTTGTGCTATAATATATAAACTACTTTGGGGTCAAAAAAAGGAGGAAATATATGAATCAAACATTTATTTTTGGGCATAAGAAACCTGATACTGATAGTGTTACAGCATCTATTACTTTATCTTATTTAAAAAATCAACTTGGATATCACACAGAACCACGTGTCTTAGGAGATATCAATAATGAATCAAAATTTGTATTAAAATATTTTAATGAAAAACAACCAAAATATTTAAACGACGTAAAATTGCAAATTAAGGACTTTGACTACCAAAAAGATAATTTTATTTTTCATAATGAATCAATTTATTCATCTTTTTTCCATATGTTACAAAGTAAAGCAACAACCCTTCCTATCGTAGATGATCAAAAAAAACTACTAGGAATTGTATCAATGAAAAGTATTGCAGCTGAACAAATTGTTGGAGATTTAGCACACTTAGAAACATCATATCAAAATATTCAATCAATCTTAAATGGTGAAAAAATTCTAAGTTTTGATGATGAAATTAGTGGAAACACTTTAATTGCTTCCTATCGTAGTACAACTTTTTTAGAAAATATTGATATTCAAAAAGATAGTATTTTAATTGTTGGAGACAGACATAGTATTATAGAACATGCCGTTATGAATAGTGCAAAGCTAATTATTATTACAGGAAACGGTACAATTAAAGAAGAACATTTAGCGATTGCCCAAAGAAATCATGTAAATATCATTCGTACAAGCATGGACACATTTAGTGTTGCGAAAGTGATTGGGTTAAGTAACTATGTATCAACAATTGTTCATTCAGATAGTGTCATTGCAGTCAATGAAAACGACTATGTTAATGATATAACAGAACTATCAAAAAAACATCGTTATAGTAATTATCCAGTAGTCGATAACAACGGATGTTGCCTGGGACTATTTCGTTTAGCAGATATGAATGACAAAAAACCAAAACAAGTTATTTTAGTAGATCATAATGAAGCAGAACAATCAGTAGATGGATTAGAAGAAGCTGAAATATTAGAAATTGTTGATCACCATAAAATTGGTACTATCGGAACATCCATGCCAATTAACTTTAGAAATATGCCAGTTGGAAGTTCTAATACGATTATTTATGCGATGTATCGTGAAAATCATATTGAAATACCTAAAAATATTGCTGGATTAATGGTTTCTGGAATCATATCTGATACATTACTTATGAAGTCACCTACCACGACAGAATTAGATAAAAAAGCAATTGAAGAACTTTCCAAAATTGCAGAAATAAATGCCTCAGATTATGCCTATGAAATGTTTAAAGCAGGTTCTTCTATCAAAGGAATGACAGAAGAAGAAATTCTATATAATGATTTTAAAAACTTCAAAATTGATAATGCAAAAATTGGAATTGGGCAAATATTTACATTAAACATTGAGGAAATTAAAAAGAATGAACAAAAATTCATCGATCTTATTGAACGAGTATCCACTCACAATGATTATGCAGTTGTCGGACTATTCGTCACTGATATTATGAAAAACGGATCTTATGTTTATTTTAACTCAAAAGCACAAGAAATTTTTAAAGATGCCTTTTATTTAAATGAGATAAATCAAGGAGAATATCTAGATCATATTATTTCTAGAAAAAAACAAATTATTCCAAATATTATGAGAGTCATGGATTAAATCTATGACTTTTTTATTTTCTGAAAAATAAAAAACACACAAATTTTATGTGTGTTCATTGACTTGTTCTTGAATTACTTTTAACATTTCTATTAAATAATAGATAAAATGTCTTTCTAATTTAACTGTATCCAATGTAATAATTAAGTTTTTTCCTCGCATTGCAAAACGAAACATTTTAGAAATATTACTAATAGCAAAAAACAATTTATCTCCTTTTAATTTTAATAATAAAGAAGCTGGAATTGTTACTTCAATAAAATTTTTCGTCTGTCGCACTTGCTTTATTCCTAAATAATCCGCTATTTTTTCAAACCATTCTTCATACATATAAATTAACATATCATCTGTAATGTGACCAAAACGATCCTCTAAATCTGCTTTTACTTCTTTTAATTTCTCATAAGAATCAATTGTATTAATTTGCTTATGAATTTCAATTTTTAATTCTTCTTCCTCTACATAATTATTACTAATTGTTGTAGATACATCTAATAAAGGCTGTGTTGTCTGTTCTTCTTGTGGTAATGTTTTACCTTGTAATTTTTGAATTTCTTCATTTAACATTTTTAAGAATAACTCTATTCCAATTGTATCGATAAAACCAGCTTGTTCACTTCCCAAAATATCTCCTGCACCACGAATAGATAAATCCCTCATAGCGATGGAAAAACCACTGCCAAGTTCAGTAAATTCTTTAATAACATTAAGTCTTTTTTTCGCTGTTTCTGATAATACCCGAGATGCATTATACATTAAATAACAATAAGCTATTTTATCACTACGTCCTACTCTTCCACGAATCTGATATAGTTGAGATAATCCAAAATGATCAGCACCCATAATAATTAAAGTATTCACATTTGGAATATCAATTCCAGTTTCAATAATAGTAGTACAAACTAATATATCATATTCATGATCAACAAATTTTTGCATTACATCTTCTAATTCATGCTTTTCCATTCTACCATGTGCAGATATAACTTTGGCATCAGGTGCTAATCTTTCTATTTCCGCTACTTTCGCATGCATATCATCTATATGATTATATAAAATAAATACTTGCCCATTACGTGATAATTCTTTATATATCGCATCTTTTAACAAAGGTTTATTATAACCAACTACATATGTTTGAACAGGATAACGATTAATTGGAGGTGTTTCTATTAATGATAAACTTCTTACTCCTGCCATTGAAAGTTGTAATGTTCGAGGAATTGGTGTTGCTGATAATGTTAAAACATCAATTGTATTACGATAATGTTTAATTTTCTCTTTATGTTTTACACCAAAACGCTGTTCTTCATCAATCACTAATAGTCCTAAATCTTTAAATTGAACATCATCACTTAATATTCTATGTGTACCAATTATAATATCTACTTTTCCTTCTTTTAAATTATCCAAAATTTGTTTTGTTTCTTTATGGGATACAAAACGATTCAATAGTACGATGCGTACAGGAAAATTAGAAAAACGATTTAATGCATTTTGATAGTGTTGTTTAGATAAAATAGTTGTTGGACATAAAAATGCAACTTGTTTCCCACTCAATACTGCTTTAAACATTGCTCGAAAAGCAACTTCTGTTTTACCAAAGCCTACATCACCACAGAGTAAACGATCCATAGGATGTGGAGATTGCATATCTTTTTTTATTTCCTCTACCACTTTTAATTGATCAATTGTTTCTTCGTATGGAAAATCCTTTTCAAAAGCAATTTGTTCCTCATCATCAGGCAAAAATGAAAAACCCGGTTTTGCTTCACGCAAAGCATACATTTCCAATAATTGTCCGGCAATATTCTCTATTTTTTTACGTACACGAAGCTTTGTTTTGGCCCATTCGCTACCACCTAATTTGTTTAATCTCGGTATACTTCCCTCACCAGATGAGTACTTACTAATAGAATCAATTTTCTCTACAGGAATATATAATTTATCATGATCTTTATATTCAAGCATTAAATAATCTTTTTGTAAGCCATTTTTTAAAAGTGTTTTTAAACCTACATATCTTCCGATGCCATGTATATTATGAACAATATAATCCCCTGTTTGCAATTTGTTAATATCACGTATTTTGGTTCCAAACTTAAAATTTGTTTTATATTTTGTTCGATCTATTTTTTTATGAAACAATTCATGTTCCGTTAAAACCATTAAGTCTTTTATTTGAAATCCTTTGGTGAGTGGAAAAATAATAGCATTAATCTTTCCTTTTACAATATGCTCGTCATCCACAAACAAAATATCATTTTCTCCAAATGACTCAATAATATGATTTACCTGATATCGATCTTTTAAAGCTAAAATAATTGTCATGCCTTGTTTCTTTTTTTCTAAGAGAAATACACTCATATCATTCATATGAGTGGGTAACATTGAAATATCTTTACTATCAAACTTCTGTAATACTTTTTTTAAAGAAACATTTTCTACACCTAAATAATAAAAATGATTTTGTATTTTTCCATCTAATTCATAAAAATCATGCATGTATTTAGTATTACCATCAAGTTCCATACTAATGTTATAGTGATAAATTTCATCTAATAAATTTTCATAACTCACTTTTAATTGTTGATAATCATTATAAACTACTGTAGCATCCGTTAGATAATCATAAATAGAACTTATATTCCCATATTCAGGTAATAACCTTTGATGTCTTTTTTCCATATCTAGTGTATTAGAAATTAAAAACTCTGTATTTGGAGGAATTGTTATCTTCTCATATTTATTTAATGTATGTTGGCTATCAATTTCAAAAGTTCGTATAGAATCAACTGTATCACCCCAAAATTCAATACGAATCGGACAATTCATTCCTGTCGGAAATACATCTATAACAAATCCTCTTACCGCCATTTCTCCTGTTTTATTTACCAAAGTTTCTCGCTGATATCCCATTTGATAAAATTTTTCTATTAAATTATTCATTTGGTATTCACAATCTTGTTGTATCGTTAAAAAATGTTCTTTATATACTTTGGGCGTTGGTAAATATCGTAAGTGTCCCATTAAATTAGTTACAATAATCTTAGGTTGGTCAGATAAAGCAACTAACATCGTTTCTAAACGTGTAATTTTAAATTCTGGAGAAATTGCTAATGCTTCACTAGTTAAGAAATCATCCATTGGAAAAAGATAAACATCATCTACATAATCAGATATCATTTGATAATATTTATTTGCTTCAAACAAAGAACTAGTAACAAATAATATATTTTTTTTCTTTTGTTTTAATAATACCGATAAATAATAACAAAATAATTCATCTGTTAAACCAGTCACTCCATCCACATATTCATCAATAGATATATATTTTTCTAAATACCTCATAACATTTCACCTCCTTAACACGGAAAAAAGGACACATTTTTGTATCCACTACTTTTTATTATATTTATTCATTAAATTATCAAACGACAAGATAAAATAGTCATTCAATAATTGAATTCCTTGCTCCATAATTTCTTGTATTTTTTCTTGTTCTTCTTTGGTTAACTTCCCTAACACATAATCTTTTCCATCTATCTTTTTATTATTAGAAATACCAATCTTATAACGATTATATTCATTGGTATGAAGATGAAATTCAATATTTTTTAATCCATTATGTCCACCAGAACTACCTTTTTTCTTTAATTTGATTTTTCCTACTGGAGTATCTAAATCATCACAAATAATCAATAAATTTGAAATTGGAATTTTATAAAAATTCATAAACTTTTGAATAACTTCACCTGATAAATTAATATATCTTTGTGGCTTTAATAAAATTACTTTTTCTTGATGAATAGATAATTCACAATATTTTCCACCAAACTTTTCACGATCAAATGAAACATGATGATGAGAAGCAAATAAATCAATTTGATCAAATCCCATGTTATGTCGTGTATGTTCATATTCTTTACCTGGATTTCCTAATCCTACAATTAGTCGCATTTGAAATCCTCCTTCTCATTGTGATAAATTTGATAAACTTCATTTTTATTCATACCACGATCTTTACTTACTTTTTTAATTGATTCCATAGTTGATAATCCTTCTTTTATATATAAATTGACATGTTCTATGATTCCTATAGTCATGGTATCATTTGGATTCTTATTTCCCTCTACTAATAATACAATTTCCCCTTTCATATCTTGTGTATATGTTAAAATTTCTGAAATTGTACCTCGATAAACTGTTTCAAATTTTTTACTTATTTCACGAGCAATACAAATATGACGATTCCCCAATATTTCATACATTTGTTGCAATGTTTTAGAAATACGATGTGGAGCTTCATAAAAAATAATCGTATGAGGAAAATTCTCTAATCGCTTTATTTCCTCTTTTCTTTTACTATCCTTATTATGCAAAAAGCCATAAAAATAAAATGGTTGAGGATCTAGACCAGACATAATTAAAGCAGGGACAAAAGCAGTAGGTCCAGGTAAACCAACAACGGCATATCCGTTTTTAATTGCTGTCTGAGCCAAAAAATATCCTGGATCACTAATAATAGGTGTTCCTCGATCACTAACAATTCCAACAGATTTTTTGTCTTTTAAATAAGAAAGAAATTTACTTTCATTTTTTTCTTCATTAAATTTATGACTAGAATGCAATTTCTTTTTTAAATTTAAATGTTTCAAAAGTAGTGATGTCACTCTGGTATCCTCACAAAAAATAACATCTACTTTTTTTAATACTTCAATTGCACGAATTGTAATATCGTCTAAATTACCAATTGGTGTAGGAATTAAATACACAATTGCTTCATTTTGATAACTATTTTGTATCATATATCTCATCCATTCATTCGCAAAAATTCTTTTAATTCTTCTGTATATTCATTGCTTTCATTATGAGAATAGATTGGATCTAAAATTTTCAATCCTGGTTTTCCATTCTTCATACCTTCTATTAATAATATATTTGCATTTTTTCCTATTTTAGGGTAAATCAAAAGCATTTTTTTTGGTTCTATATTATTTTTTCGCATCATAGTAATAATATCTACTAACCGTTCTGGTCTTTGCACAAGAGCTAGTATACCATTATTCCTCAATATTTTTCTACTAATTTTCATAATATCTTCCATTTTTAACATTTTATCATGACGAGCAATCGTTTTTTGATGATTATCATTTACAATAGAAGAATCATGATATTCAAAATAGGGGGGATTACACGTAATTACATCATATTCTTCATGATCAAATAAGGTTGCATAATGATTAATATCGTCATGAATAATTTTAATTTGATCTTCTTTATGGTTTAATTGAATACTCTTCACAGCCATTTGATAAGCTTCTTTTTGAATTTCAACACCAACGATATGAGCCTTTGTTCGTTCTGATAAAATTAATGGAACAGGCGCATTTCCACAACCTATATCTAATATTTTTTTAGTTCTTAAATTCAATGTAACAAAATTTGGTAATAACATGGAATCCAATGAAAAAGAAAAACATTTATCATTTTGAACAATTTTTAAATTATCTTTTCCTAATAAATAGTGTATTTCTTCTTTCATTATGAGTTTACCTCAACAAGACCTTTCGCTGGGATTTCTACTTTATAAGTACCTTTTAAAATATCAATTTCTTTTACCACTCCTGTACCATAATCTGTTTTAACTGTTTGTCCTACTTTTGGTAAATTTTTACGACACTCTTTATAACATTCATTTTCATAATTTAAACAACATAATAATCGTCCACACAATCCATTAATTTTAGTTGGATTTAATGATATATTTTGATTTTTAGCCATATTGATAGAAACAGATTCAAATTCTTTTAAAAATGTAGAACAGCAAAGACCTCTTCCACACATTCCAATTCCACCAATTTCTTTTGCTTTATCTCTAACGCCTACTTGACGTAACTCAATTCTCGTATGATAGATAGAAGCTAACTCTTTAGCAAGTGTTCTAAAATCAACACGATTATCTGAAATAAAGTAAAAGAATAATTGATCACGATCGAATGTATATACGGCATCTAAAATACGCATATTTAATTCATATTTTTGTGCTAATTCACGACATTTTTTTAGAGCAAATTTTGCTTCACTTTCATTTTTTTCATGACGTCTAGCATCTTTTCTTGATGCAATACGTACAACATCTGTAATAGGTATTTGAATTTGATCATCAGAAATTTCAAATATTTCCGATATAGCCGTCCCAAACTGTAAGCCTTTCTCTGTTTCTACAATCACGGAAACACCACGTTTTAAAGGCAATCCATGAGGGGCATAATAATGTGGTAATCCATTCTTTTTTAATACTACTTTAATTAATTTCATACACCAACCTCCTGAAATGATAAAATTAACTGATCAATCAACAAATTATTATTTGCGTTTACTCGTAAATGTTTTTTTAATTCAATCAATGTTTCTATTTTTTGACATATTTGTTTCATTGTGTTGCTTTCTGCTAACTGTTTTAATATTTCTTTATAATCATCCATAAATTCAATTGGTAAGCCTATTTTTTGATTAATCATATCTTTATAAAATAATAACATAATTTCTAGACCAAAATCATTTTGTTCTTTATCTCGGAAATGACTTGTCCAAAGTTTATTTTCTTTTAAAATTACTTGTTTTCCATTACTTTCTAATTCTTGAACAAATTGAATCACACTATCAATTTGTTCTTTGATTTCATCATTTTGAACAAATGATTGATAATCTTTACCAGTCTTTGCGAGAAAAAAGCCTATTTTTTCTACTGATGTAATGGAAGATGAATTAGATAATTCTTTTGAATTTATTTTAGATAATGAAATTACTTGGCATCTAGAAATAATTGTATCTAATAATTGATACATGTTATCTGTAATTAAAATTGCAATAATACCAGGTTCTGGTTCTTCTAAAAATTTCAAAATAGAATTAGAAGCAGATACATTCATTTTTTCCGCATCATTAATTATATATACTTTATTTTTTGACTCAATTGCTTTTGTAGAAAATTGTTTTTGTAATTCTTCTAATTGTTCTTTTTTTATCCAAGAACCATCAGGAGAAATAATTTTTAATTCTGTAAAATTCCCATCATCAATTCTTTGACATTGTGAACACATGTTACACTGTTTGTTATTAGAATAATGGTAAGGACATAAAATAAATTTGGCAAGTCCCATAGCGAACTCTAATTTTCTTGGATAATGATTTGCGTCAATTAAATAAGCATGAGAAAAAGCTTGCTTTGTTCCTGAATTTTTAAGCATTTGATATGCTATTTTTTGACTACTTTGAAATTCATCAAGCATATTGTACCTCCTAGTATATAAATAATAATATGATTAAAAAAGATAATAACGCAGGAAATCCTAATATTGTAATACCTAACACTGTAATAGCATTAATTGGAATTATTATTTCCAAAGGAGACATCACTAAATTAAAACTATATAGCAAAAAAACACTAATTATAATACGTTTTACTAATTCATAAATTTTTTTTATAATAAACATAATTATCACCTAAAAAAACTTATGAAATGATAAATTTAATTATGTATTTGTTGTCTATTTGAAAGCGAAATTTCTAAAGTAGATGCATCAATATAGCCCATATCTGCGCCTAATGGGATTCCATAAGCTATTTTGCTTACTTTAACATTTTTATCTTCTAATTTTTTGGCAATATACATTGCTGTAGTTTCTCCTTCGACACAAGCTTTTACAGCTATAATTACCTCTTTAATATCTTCTTTTTCTACACGTTCTAATAAAGACGCAATATTGATGTTTTCAGGGCGAATTCCCTCTAATGGAGAAATCAAACCATCTAATACATGATAAGTTCCAAGATAAGTACCTGCTTTTTCAAAAGAAAAAACATTTTTTGGCTCTTCTACAACACAAATAGTAGAATGATCACGTGTATTATCTTTACATATATCACATATTTCATCTTCTGAAAGATTATGACATATTTTACAACGAATAATTTTATGTTTCAAACTCTTTAAATATTCTGAGAAATTATTTAATGTTTCCTCATCCATTTCTAATAACGCTAGTACATATCTTTCCGCAGTTTTTTCTCCTACACCAGGAATTTTTTTAAAACACTCAATTAAATTTTGAATTATTTTTGGATATTTCATATTCTAAAACAATCCTGGCATTCCTTGTGTATATTTCCCCATTTTATTTTCTATTTCTTGATCTACTTGTTTCATTGCATCATTAACTGCAATCATAATCATATCTTCTAACATTTCAATATCATCACCATCAAACTGGTCATTTTCAATCTTTACTTTTGTTATTTCTTTTTTACCATTCACTGTTACTGTAACAATAGATGATTTTCCTATAAAATTCATCTCATCAATTTTATTTTTTGTTTCTGTCATTTCCTTTTGTAATTTTTGTGCTTGCTTCATCATTGCTTGTATATTCATATTATCCCTCTTTCTTAATTATATTCTACAATATTTCCAAATAATTTTTCCATTTCTGACGTTGCATTTGATTCATTTTTAACAACAGAATTTAAAAATTCAATATCTTCTTGCTGCTCAGGATGATATTCAAATTTTCTTCTTTTATTATTAAAATCATTCTTAATTGGTTCCCATTCTTGTGAACTTAAAGAAATCACTTTATATGATTGATGATAAGCCACTGAAACAACATGTTCTATTTGAATAATATTTTGATTAAATAAATTACTCAATTTTGAGTTATCAAATACTACCACCAAATATTCATCACTTACAGCTTTTACCATCCCATCCATTAACAAGGATACTACATGACTATAATCAGGATCTAATAAATAATTTCTCATTTCATCTTGAAGTGTATTTCTTAAATGAAGTAATTGTTTTTTATTAAATTTAGATAAAGTGTTGTTCACTCGAATCTTCTTTAAATGTTCTAGTTTTTCGACGGTTTCTTTTGTGTATTTACCTACACTTATATCTTGGCTTTTTTTCTTAAATTCTTTAGTTGATGTGTCATTTTCCTTTTTTTCTGTATTTCCCGGGAAATGATTTTCAATTATTTTTTCTTTTTTATCTGTTTCTCTCACTTCACTTTTTGTCATGTCATTAACAGTATTTTGAATAATACATAATTCCAAAATTAATTTTGGATTATTAGAATTTTTCATTTTTTGTATACATTCATTAAATCCATAAATCAATTTTGATATTTCAGAAATTGACAATTGGTTGGCAATTTCATTGTAAATTTCAACATTGTATTTTATTATTTCTGGAGCTGTTTTTGCAAGTAAAATATTTCTTAAAAATTCTATCATTTCTTCTGACAATTTTACTAAATTTTTTCCATCATCATTATACATGTGAATTAATTCTAAACATTCTTTCAATTTTTTTTCAAACATATTTTCAAAAAAAACTTTTAAATTTTCTTGTGATAAAGTACCATTTACTTCATGTACATCTTTATCGGTAATTTTTTCAGATGCATATGCAACCACTTGATCTAGCATACTAAGTGAATCTCTTAATCCACCATCTGATAATCGAGCAATTGTTTCTAATGCTTGTTCTTCCACATCTATTTTTTCATTTTTAACAATACTATTTAATAATTTCACAATTTCGGAAACACTTATTCTTTTAAAATCAAATCTTTGGCATCTTGAAAGGATTGTCAAAGGAATTTTATGAGGATCTGTAGTTGCTAAAATAAAGATGATATGTTTTGGTGGTTCTTCTAAAGTTTTGAGCAAAGCATTAAAAGCTCCAACAGTTAACATATGTACTTCATCAATAATATATACTTTATACTTTCCAGTTGCCGGAACCAAATTTACTTTACTTTTCAATTCTCTAATTTCATCAACGCCATTATTAGAAGCTGCATCTATCTCTATTATATCCGTCGATTGTTTTTGATTAATTTCAATACAACTAGTACATTTATCACATGGCACACAATCTTTTAAATTTTCACAATTTATTGTTTTTGCTAATATTTTTGCAACGCTAGTTTTACCAACACCTCTAGGTCCAGTAAATAAATATGCATGATTTAATCGATTATGTTCGATTTCATTTTTTAATGTACGGATAATTGCGTTTTGTCCAACTACTTCGTCAAACGTTTGGGGCCTATATTTTCTATATAATGTTTGATACAAATCAAATCACCTCATTTCTTATTACTTTGTATATTATAACACGTATAATAGCGAAAAGGAATTGATTTCATTTCAATTCCTTTTGTCTTTAAAAAACTCCTTTAACAATTTTTGAGATTTTTCTTTACATATTCCACTTATAATGAACGGATGATGATTATTATTTTTATTATTTAAAATATTAGAAATACTTCCTACATATCCAAATTTTTCATTTTCCGTAGCAAAAACTAATTTACCTATTCTTGATTGAATCAACGCACCTGCACACATTAAACAAGGTTCAAGCGTAACATAAATCGTACATTCTTCTAAATGCCAAGTGTTTAATTTTTTACACGCTTGGGAAATAGCTAAAATTTCTGCATGTTCTATTGCATTTTTATTTTGTTCTTTACAATTGTGAGCTTTTGCTATTATCTTATTTTTATATACAATAATAGCTCCTACTGGAACATCACCTTTTTTATATGATTTAACAGCTTCATCTAAAGCAATATTCATATATTTTTCATCCATAATATCATCTCCAATAAAAAAGCACACACGTTTAGAGTTCCTTAAGGCTGCTATCTTCCGATCCTGACCTGTTTCAGAAATAAACGTTGTGCAAAATCATAATACATGATTCTAATAAAAAAAGCAACTATTATTTAGTTTCACGTGGAACATTGTTTATTTAGTTTCACGTGGAACATTGTTTATTTAGTTT
>CALVKP010000121.1 GCA_944332735.1 uncultured Bacilli bacterium
ATGAAGAGAGTATTTGAAAGAGATTTTTATGGAAAGAAAATTATTGTAGAAAGTGGCGAACTTGCAAAACAAGCAAATGGGGCAGTACTTGTTCGTTTTAACGATACTGCAATTCTAACCGCTGCTGTCATGAGTAAAAATGCATCAACAGCTGACTTTTTTCCACTGACTGTTTTATATCAAGAAAAATTATATTCAGTAGGAAAAATTCCAGGAGGATTTATTAAAAGGGAAGGAAGACCTACAGAAAATGCAACATTAACAGCACGTTTAATCGATCGTCCAATTAGACCATTGTTTGACGAAGGTTTTCGTAATGAAGTACAAGTTGTCAATACAGTATTAAGTGTTGATCAAGATGCTTCTCCTGAAATGAGTGCATTACTTGGTTCTTCACTGGCATTATTAATTAGTGATATTCCATTTACAACTCCAGTTGCTGGTGTAGTAGTTGGTAGAATTGATGGAAAATTTGTAATTAATCCTACTCCAGAGGAATTAGAACAAAGTGACATCCATTTAACCGTTGCAGGAACAAAAGAAGCGATTAATATGGTAGAATCTGGTAGTAAAGAAGTAACAGAGGAAGCAATGGTAGATGCAATCATGTTTGGACATGAAGCAATTAAAGAATTAATTTCTTTTGAAGAAGAAATCGTAAAAGAAATTGGAAAAGAAAAAATTGAAGTAGAATTAAAGACAATTGATGAAGCATTAGAAAAAGAAATTAATAAATTTGCTTATAAAGATATGAAAAAAGCAATTCAAGTAAAAGAGAAATTAGCTCGTGTTGAGGCAGTAGAATCTGTGAAAGAAAAAACAATGGCTCATTTTGAAGAATTGTATAAAGAGAATGAAGAATTAGATAGTCTTTTAAAAGATGTTTCTAGTATCCTAGATCATATGGAAGCTATGGAAGTAAGAAGATTAATCATTGAAGATAAAGTACGTCCAGATGGTCGTAAAATTGATGAGATAAGACCTTTATCTGCTAGTATTGATTTACTTGCAAGAACACATGGTTCAGCTTTATTTACACGTGGACAAACGCAAGCTTTAGCAGTTACTACCTTAGGTGCTTTAGGAGAACATCAAATTCTGGATGGCTTAGAATTAGAAGATGAAAAAAGATTCATGTTACATTATAACTTCCCACAATTTAGTGTTGGAGAAACAGGTAGATATGGTTCTCCTGGAAGACGTGAAATTGGACATGGAGCACTTGGAGAAAGAGCATTATCACAAGTAATACCATCAGAAGAAGAATTCCCATATACAATTCGTGTTGTATCTGAAATCTTAGAAAGTAATGGTTCTTCTAGTCAAGCTAGTATCTGTGCAGGATGTTTATCACTTATGGCAGCTGGTGTCCCAATTAAAGCTCCAGTAGCAGGAATTGCCATGGGATTAATTACTGATGAAGATGAAAAAAATTATACCATTTTAACAGATATTCAAGGCTTAGAAGATCATATGGGTGATATGGACTTTAAAGTAGCTGGAACAAGAAATGGTATCTGTGCATTACAAATGGATATTAAAATTAAAGGTGTTACTAAAGAAATATTATCTGAAGCATTAACTCAAGCTAAGAAAGCCAGAATGCAAATTCTAGATTTAATGGAATCAGTCATTCCAGAGCCTAGAAAAGAAGTAAGTAAATATGCTCCTAAGATTTGTGATTTCTATATATTACCAGACCAAATTAAAGATGTAATTGGACGTGGTGGAGATGTCATTACCAAAATTATTCAAGATGCAAGTCATGTAGTTAGTGTAAATGATAGAAATGCTGTTAAAATCGATTTAGAAGATGATGGACATGTATTAATTTATCACCACGATCAAGAAATTATTGATAAAGCAAAAGAAATGATTTTAAATATTACAAGAGTTCCAGAAGAAGACAAAATCTATACAGCAAAAGTTGTAAAAGTAGAAGACTTTGGTTGTTTTGTAGAATTATGGCCTGGTTGTGAAGGTATGGTTCATGTATCTAAATTAGATCGAAAACATATCGATAAAGCAGGTGATGTAGTAAAAGTTGGAGACGAAATTATGGTTAAATATATCGGTAAAGATAAAAAAGGAAGACATAATTTCTCTAGAAGAGATGCAATCAAAGAATTATCAAAAGAAGATAAAAAGAAAAAAGATAAGAAGAGTGAAGAGGAAGCTTAACTCTTTTCTTTTACCATAAAAATATAATACATAACACTATTTGAATTTAGAAAATATAATAGAACCAGTATATTTTATAAAAATACTGGTTATTTCTTTTTATTTCAGTTATAATAAAATAGGTGACGTTTATGATGTACTTACTTTATGGAAAAGAAGAATTTTTAATTCAAAAACAAGTAAAAAAAATAGCATTAGAAAATAATTTACAAGATTTAGATATCAATGAATATCAAATGGATACAGTTTCTATAAAAGAAGCAATTGATGATGCAGAAACAATTTCTTTTTTTCACGATAAAAAAGCTGTTATATTAAATCAATGTTCTTTTTTAACAACAACTTCTAAAAAAAATATAATAGAACAACCGATTGAATTACTAGAAGAATATATAAAACATCCTAATTCAAGTACAATTCTTATTTGTATTGTAAACAGTGAAAAGTTAGATGAACGTAAAAAGATAGTAAAAACCATCAAGAAAGAAGCAACAGTCATAGAATGTAATCAAATATCTAATATAAATCAATTTATTCATGAATTATTTAAAAATTATTCTATATCTCAAGAAAATATAGATTTATTTCAAAAAAGAGTAGGGAATCACTTAGAATTATTAGAACAAGAAGCAGAAAAACTCAAAATAGCAGCCATTGATGATAAAGTAATTACAACTGAGTTAATTGATGATTTAACAATTCAAACAATTGATTTAGATATTTTCTCATTAATAGAAGCAATTGTGAATAAACAAAAAGAAAAAGCAATGATGATGTTAGACGAAATGATGAAAAGGGGAGAAGAGCCAATTATGGTTTTAATTATGCTGGCTAATCAATTTCGCATTATTTATCAAGCAAAAGAATTATATCAAAAAGGATATACAGAAAAAAATATTGCCAGTATGTTAAATTTGCACCCATATCGTATTAAAAAAGCTTTAGAAAAGGGAAGAATGTTTTCAAATGATATTTTACTTATTTATTTAAAGCAATTAGCCAATTTAGATTATCAAATTAAAAACGGAGAAATAAATAAAAGATTAGGATTAGAGTTATTTCTTTTAGGTTTGTAAAACTCATATTAAATTATAAATTGTATATTTTAATATTTAAACACGATTTTAAGCACAATATAACTTATTATATATATTGAATCATATTTTATATAAAATACTGATATAAGGGCATGAAAAAAGAAATAAACACATTATTCCTTTTCAATTAAAAAATCTAAAAGAGCATCTGGTTCTTTTTTTTGATTTATAATATCCGCAATTAATGATACCACAGGCATTTCAACTTTATGTTTTTTCATAACCTGATTCATCCCATAAATCGTTGTTAATCCTTCTATCGTATGTGTATCCATATATTCCTTAATCTTTTCTTGATTTCCAATACCAACTGTTCTACCAAACGAATAATTTCTACTTTTTTCACTGGTACAAGTAAGTAATAAATCACCAAATCCAGCAAAAGAAAGAATTGTTTTTTTATCTCCACCTAAGGAATGTATCATACTTTTTATATCATGTAATGACTCAGTAATTAACATAGCTTTTGTAGATATTGGATATCCCATTCCATCTAACATACCACTAGCAATTGCAATTACATTTTTAATAGCCCCACAAATTTCAACACCTAATACATCTTTTGTTTTTCTAAGTTTTAAACGCTTACCTGATAAAGCATCTTCCACTTGATCCATTGTATGATAAGAAACAGAAGCCAAAGATAATCCAACTGGTACACGATTTGATAAATCAACCGCAAAACTTGGCCCAGAAATAACAGCTATTTTTTCAGCTTCCACAAAATTTTTAATTTTATCACGAATAAACAAACCATCTTCAGAAATTCCCTTTGATGCAATCAAAACAATTTGATGATTATAATATTTTTTAAATTCATCTAACATTCCATCTATATATTCCGTTGGAATTGCAATGACAATCATATCTTTATCTTTCATTACTTCTTTCATACTTAATGTAAATTGGATTTCTTTAGAAATCTTTACACCTGGTAATACTCTTGTATTCTCACGTTTCTTAGTTAATTCTTCATATTCTTTTTCTAACTTAGTCCACATAGTAATATCACTCGTATTTTCTAAAAAAGAAAGAGCAAGTGCTAAACCATATGCACCAGTACCTAAAATTCCTACTTTCATAATGCCTCCTACTTAATTGATTGTTTTAATTTCCATATTTTCTCATCCACTTCTTTCAACATTTTCTCATATTTTGAACTATTTTTAGGATGATAATATTTTTTATTTTTAATTTTATCTGGTAAATATTGTTGAACCACATATGCATTTGGATAATCGTGTGGATATTTATAATCTGGTGAAGTGGTTTTAATGTGTTTTGGAACATTTCCTGTATCACCAGAACGAATATCTTTTAAAGCTTCATCAAGCGCTAAATGTCCTGTATTTGATTTGGGAGAGAGCGCTAATTCAATTACCACATTTCCCAAAGGAATTCTCGCTTCTGGTAAGCCTACTAATTCCGCTGCTTCAATAGCTGCCATAACTTTAGGACCCATACTAGGATTTGCAAGTCCAATATCTTCATAAGCAATGACACACATTCTTCTATAAATACTATCTAAATCTTCAGCTTCTATTAATCGTGCTAAATAATGAAGAGCAGCATCTACATCACTTCCACGAATAGATTTTTGAAAAGCACTTAATACATCGTAATGACCATCTCCATTGTTATCATGAAAAAATACAGGTTTATTTTGAATAGATTGTATTATTTCTTTTGTAATATGAAAATCATTGGTTGAATAATATGCAACTTCTAATAAATTATAGGCATATCTTAAATCACCACCAGACATTCTAGCAATGAAATCATATACATCAGGTTCTACTTTTATATTCGGCAATACATTTTTTTCTTTTACTTGATTCAATGCTTTTATAATATCTTGTTTCTCTAATTCATGTAATTCAAATATTTGACAACGAGATCGAATTGCTGGATTAATTTTATGATATGGATTGGATGTTGTCATCCCAATCAAAGTAATTAAACCATTTTCTAAATAGGGGAGTAATAAGTCTTGTTTATCCTTATTTAAACGATGAATTTCATCCATTATGACAACCATACCACCATACATTTTTGCTTCCTCAATCACAACATCAAAATCTTTCTTGTTATGAATCGTAGCATTTAACATACGATATCGTAACCCTAGTTCATGAACTAAAACATATGCAATTGTAGTCTTTCCAATTCCAGGCTTACCATATAAAATCATAGAAAACAAACGTTTATTTTTTACTAAATTATATAAAATTTTATTTTCTCCCACTAAATGTGATTGACCAACAATCTCCTTTATTGTCTCAGGTCTCATCTTCATTGCTAAAGGTTCACCCATATATAATCACCACACTATATATTGTAACAAATTTCATAACTTTCCAAAAGAGAAAATGTAAAAAAAATAAAAGGTAATATGTATATTTACTTTTCTTCTTTAGCATTCTATGAATTTGTGATAAAATAATTATGGTGAAGCATATGAATTCATTTATAGAATGTATATTAGAATTTATTAACTATTTACAAATAGATAAGAAATATAGCATGAATACAATTAATTCTTATGAATCAGACTTAAATGATTATCAAAAATTTATGACAGAATTCTTAAAAAAAGATATATATCACATTGAAAAAAAAGATATAAAATTGTATTTAAAGTACTTAAAAGATCAAAATAAAAGCCCCAAAAGTATTTCTAGAAGAATTTCTTGTATTCGAGGTTTTTATAAATTTTTATTGATTGAAAAAATCATTGCAAATAATCCAATGTCAACGATTGAATTACCTAAAACAAAAAAATCTTTACCAAAAATATTATCGATAGAGGAAGTGGATAAACTATTAGATATACCACTTACAGATGCTTTTAGTTATCGCAATAAAGCTATGTTAGAACTTATGTATGCAACAGGACTACGCGTTAGTGAATTAGTCTCACTTCATATTCACGACATTGATCTGACAAGCGAAACAGTAAGAACAATTGGAAAAGGTTCAAAAGAAAGAATTATTCCAATTGGTGAAATTGCTGTTCACTATTTAAAATTATATTTAAATATATATCGTAATGAATTATTAAAAAAAGAGTATACCGATGTTTTATTTTTAAATAATCATGGAAAACAAATGACAAGACAAGGATTTTTTAAAATACTTAAAAAAATTGCTCAAGAAAAAGAAATTAAAACATCTTTTTCACCCCATACATTAAGACATTCATTTGCTACACACTTACTTGAAAACGGGGCAGATTTGCGAAGTATTCAAGAATTATTAGGTCATTCTTCTATTAGTACAACAGGAATTTATACTCACGTATCGAATGAAGAATTAAAAGAAAATTATAAACATCATCCACATGGAGAATAGGAGGTATTATGATAGCTTTCAATTACAATACAGACATTGGTTATTTAGTTTCATTCAATGGCAATATATTACCAATCCGTCCCATACAAGTTGATAAAGATATTCAAAAAAATGGCGTAAAATATCACAAGGGAGAAACATTATATATCCATGATCAAATTATTCGCTATTATATTTTAAAAGGATTTATAAAAAATAGTGAACATTTATTACAAGAATCTGCATTTCATTTATTTTGTGGCCTTAGTAATTCTGGAATAACAGTGATGATTAGAACAATGCATCAATTTCAAGTCTTTTTAACAGATTGTATTACAAAACAAATGTATCAATCTATTTCTACAATAAAAAACCAATTAAAAGAACCACTTCAAAATATTGTACATTCATATTTTAACGGTACAGATTATGAAATAGAAACATTTTCAAATTTAAAAAATGCAGTTCATGTACTCAATACAAGATACAGAGAACAAAAAGGAGGTAAAAAGAAATAATATGGAATATAAACGAATCTTTTTAGTTGTAATGGACTCAGTTGGTATGGGAAGAGCAAAAGATGCATCTAAATACCAGGATGAAGGGGCAAATACATTAGGTCATATTTTAGAAAAGACCCAAATAGAATTACCTAACTTAAGACAATTAGGTTTATATAACTTACTTTATGATCAAGAAGAACCATGTATTGGTTGTTATACTAACATGGAAGAAATTAGTAACGGTAAAGATACTTTAACTGGTCATTCAGAAATGATGGGAATTATTACTAAAGTACCATTTAAAACATTTACAGAAACAGGTTTTCCAAAAGAATTAATAAAAGAATTAGAAGAAAAAACAGGTAGAAAAGTAATTGGTAATAAAAATGCCAGCGGAACAGAAATCATTGAAGAATTAGGAGAAGAACATATAAAAACAGGTGCAATGATTGTATATACATCCGCTGATAGTGTATTACAAATCGCAGCGCATGAAGATATTATCCCTTTAAAAGAGTTATATCATATTTGTGAAATTGCTCGTGAAATTACCAAAAAACCAGAATATAAAGTCGGTAGAATTATCGCCCGTCCTTTCATTGGTACACCAGGTAATTTTACACGTACTTCCAATCGTCATGATTATGCATTAGATCCAAGTGGAATCACTGATTTAGATGAATTAAAAAGAATAGGATTAGATGTAATAGCAATCGGTAAAATCAGTGATATTTTTAATCATCGTGGAATCACTAAAAGTATAAAAACACAGGATAACCTAGATGGAATTCATAAAATTATCGATACCATTCATACTTCTTTTCATGGACTATGTTTTGCAAATTTAAATGACTTTGATTCAAAATATGGCCACCGTCGCAATGTAGAAGGTTATGCAAACGCCTTAAAAGAATTAGATAATCATATCCCAGAAATATTACAACAATTAAAAGAAGATGATCTTTTCATTTTAACAGCAGATCATGGAAATGATCCTACTTGGAAAGGAACTGATCATACACGTGAAAATGTACCACTATTAATATATAGTAAACATCTATCGAATCCTGGAAGAATCCCAACTAGAAAAACATTTGCCGACTTAGGAGAAACGATTGTCGATAATTTCCAGGGAGTGAAAAAAGAAGTAGGAACAAGTTTTTTAAATGAAATTACAACAACAAATTAATCAATTTCTAAAACAAAATCAAGATATTTCATATTTAAATTTTACCAAAAAGATTGTCACTTCCAATTACCCCTTATTAGGAGTACGTTCTCCTATTTTAAAGAAGTTTGCAAAAACACTTACTTTAGATAATCCAAAATGGTATCATAACTATCCATTTCAATATTTTGAAGAAATTGCTTTATATGCATATTCATTAGGAAATTTAAAGACTACATTTCAAGAATTAATACAAGAAATCAAAATTTTTCTTCCATATATTGATAATTGGGCGATGAATGATTATGCCTGTGCGAATTTAAAACAATTTCTAAAAAATCAGAGGGAAGGATTTCAATTTATTCAATGGTGTTTAAAGCAAAAACAACCATACACCGTTCGCTTTGGCCTTGTTTTATTATTAGATTTTTATATCAATGATACTTATATTGATCATGTTTTAAAACTATGTAATACAAAATATATTGACCATTATTATATATCAATGGCACATAGTTGGTTAATATCCATTTGCTATATTAAATATCCAGAAAAAACAAAACAATTTTTAGAAAATCCCAAAATACGTCCTTGGGTATATCGAAAAGCAATTTCTAAGATATGTGATTCAAGACGTGTTTCAAAAAAAGAGAAAGAAATGTTAAAAAAGATGAAAAAAGCTTCTAGTCTAATTTAGAAGTTTTTTTCATACCCTAATAATAGGTGATTCCATGAAACCATCGACATATGCATTCATCTTATCAACATTAGCTGGGTTATCTACCTTATTGGGATTCATATTCATATTTTTTCCTATCAAAAAGAAAGATATACTTTTAGTTACATCTCTTAGTTTCGCAGCAGGAGTAATGTTAACAGTCTCTTTTTTTGACTTAATTCCTACTAGCATTACTAGTTTAAAACAAATATTCTATATGTTTCCATGCATATTAATTACTATGATTTCTTTTGTGACAGGAATCATAGTATCTATGATAATAGATAAAAAAATGCCAGCTCAACAAAATCATGTAAAGAGAGTAGGGCTAATAGCCATGTTAGCCATTATCTTACATAATATACCAGAAGGAATTGCTACATATTTAACTTCTAGTACCAATACAAAATTAGGTATAACTTTAACAATCGCAATTGCTTTACACAACATTCCTGAAGGAATTTCCATTTCTATTCCAATTTATTATGCCACAAAAAATAAAGGTCGTGCTTTTTTATATACACTTATATCAGGATTATCTGAACCATTTGGAGCAATCATTGCAGTATTATTTTTAAGTCAATGGATTACGCCAGCAATGACGGGAATTTTATATGCAATCATTGCTGGTATTATGACACATATCGCATTGTATGAACTATTACCAACATCATGGAAATATCAACAAATCAACAAGACAATCGTCTTTTTTATAATAGGAATCATCATTATGTTATTCAGTCATATCTTATTATAAAAAAAGAATACAGTCGTATTCTTCTTTAAATTAAACGAAATGAATCAGATTCATCATCATCAAAACCGATGTTAGATTCATTTAAAGCTTCATTAGATTTGTTCATTTTATTATTTGCTTTGTTGTTTTTGTTCATTTTGTTGTTTGCTTTTTGATTTTTTGAACAATTGTTTTCAGCTTTTTGATTTTTCTTACTCATTTTCATCACCCATTACTAGTATGAACCAACATATCATAAGTATTCAAAATGTATCTATTTTTTAATGTGAAATATTGGTAATAAAATTGACAAAAAATGCCATTTTTTGATACAATGATGACGATTGAAGAGTAGGGAAGTAGTATGACTTAACAATCAATGTTTTTTTCATGCTACTTCTTTATTTTTATAAAAGAAGAGGGGAATTATTGTGTGGATTTATGTAATTATTATTTTACTCTGTGTTTGTTATATTTTTAAAAAAGAAGCACAACTTTCAAAAATAAAATATTTAAAAAAGAAAGAAGAAGAACTTAATACAAATTATTATAAAGAAACAAACACATATAAAGAAAATGTAGTAAATAATTCTGGAGCGCCTTTAGAATACTTCATATTTCAAACATTGGATCAGAATCAACATTATCATAAAATTATTGCTAACTGTTATCTACCAACAAATAACAATCATAGTAGCGAAATTGATTTAATTTTTATTACTACTACTGGTATATATGTATTAGAAGCTAAAGATTATCATGGATATATATATGGTAACGAACAATACCCAACATGGACACAGGTGTTTTCTAAAACTAAAAAATACCCGTTTTATAATCCAATCTGGCAAAATAAAAAACATGTTTCTGTTTTACACGAAATATTAAGTCAAAATGAAATAAAACATATTCAAGCATATTCATATATTGTATTTTCCAATCATTGTATTTTAAAAAAGGCATCTCACAATAAAAATGAGTGTACTGTAATGCAATTAAAAGATTTAAGTACATGTCTAAATATAAGTATTTTAAATTCACCAGAAATTTATACACAAGATGAAATTAATTCAATCTATCAAATCTTAAAAAAATATAGTTGTGTCTCTCAAAACAAAAAACAATCTCATATTAATCAAATAAAACACGAAAAAAATAGTAATTAAATTATGAAATAGTAGGGTGATAAATCTCTATTATTTTTTATAATATTGAATTCTTGAAAATATAGAAGTTAACATAATATATATTATAGAAAGTTTGATGTATTTATTTTATATGAACAATAATATACTTTTTATACTTATACAACCACACAATTTAACGTATTTTTATAAGTATCATTAACTTTATTTTATGAAATTTGAATCTATAAAACAAATTTAATCTAAATATATCTTTAAATATTTTATTTATAAAATAAATATTCTTTATATGACTTACTGACATTCATATACTATATACTATATTTTAATATAAGATGAACAATTATACATCTTTTTGTTTCTCAATTGAAAATATAGCACCATAAAAAGGGGAAACTCCCCTCTTTTATATATAAGTTAAATAGGGGGAGTTATATTGAAAATATATTTAATCATAAATCTGTATATTTGAATGTTTCAAGCATTATTTAAATTACATTGATTCAAAATTATAATATGTATATATGATAATGAATTTATTTTATGTGTCATTAATAGCATATACCATAATTTATTAAACATACATAAAAGAAGCAAAAAAAGAAGAGGTGAAAGCTTGACCTCTCCCCTCCTCTATTAATCACAAACTTTTCGAGATTGAATTTCTGCAATTTTTTCAAATACTTCAGATGCATTCTTCTCATTAATTTCAGTATATCCTAATTCTTTTAAAGCTTGAACTTTAATTGTATTTAATTCTAATGTGCGGCTTAATTTTTCTTCCATACGATGTTCAATTTGAGCAACAAATCTACGATGAGATTCTGCAATTCTTGTTTTTGATGTGCCACCATTATGATATAAAGTCATAGCAGAGAACATAATACCTTCAAATGTGAATTGCTCTTCTTCATCAAATACAAACTCTAATGGTTTAGCAAATCCCATTGATTTTGAAATGTATGCTAAAATATATTTCAATTCACGAGAAGATACCATTGCTTGCATAAAATGATATAAATATTGGTATGTATGATAGCTTTCTAAACTTTTATCATCATCTAAACTTTCTTTCATCAATTCTATAATATTATGCATAAGTTCAGCTTGTTTTTTACCTAATCC
The DNA here is from genome assembly GCA_944332735.1 of uncultured Bacilli bacterium. Taxonomy (GTDB): domain Bacteria; phylum Bacillota_I; class Bacilli_A; order RF39; family UBA660; genus UMGS2016. The sequence continues at coordinate 12,004 of CALVKP010000121.1, forward strand.
ATGATAGATATTGACCTTTTCATTGTGATCATTGCTATTCACATCACACAAACTATTTAAACGGCTTTCAACACTCATGATATAAT
>CALVKP010000122.1 GCA_944332735.1 uncultured Bacilli bacterium
ACTAATTGTTTATAATGCTGTTTATAACAATATAATAATTGATAAAATTCACGATTAGTATAATGTAATTGGGCGTTTTCATAAGTAATATTGACTCCTACTGCTTCCATAGCAGCATTGAAATTTCCCTCTTCTAATGCAAGTGCGAATTGTTTGGCTTCTTTTAAGGCATTAGAAGGAGATAATAAATAATCTTGATATAATTTACAAGAAATTAACAATCCAAAAATATATCTCATAGAAAGTAAGCTATAATAAGTATAAAGATGTTCTTCACAAAGACAGATATATTCACTAGTAACAGATTCTTCATTCCATTGATAACGTTCAAAATCACAAAAATATATTTTTCTTTCATTTGGAAATTGTTCTTTTAAAAACAATGTTGCCAGTTGTTCTATAAAAATGGGAATGGTTTCTCCTAACATAAATGAAGTAGTATTATTTGCTTTTTGTAAGTAATGAGCGTATTCATGAGCATATGTAACAACGTCTGATACATTGTAATTTAAAGAAATTTGATAAAAAGAATTACTCCAATCTAATCCTGATTTTGTATATGGATTCCCTTGTTCATCTTTTGTTTTAAATATATGCTCTTGCATAGCCTTTCTACCAATTTGATAATATTCATCCCCTAATTTCATTCTTAAGAAATCTAAAAATAATTGTTCGGAAGTTTCTTGTTCCAGTGTAAAAGGATGTTTCATTTTAGGTGTCTTATATGTTGGAAGTTGATATAAATGAATAATTAATTTCACAATATCTTCTTTCATATAATCTAAAATTTTTCCTAAATTCTTCCATACGTCATCATTCATTGAATTCAACCTTTCTAAGAAACTTTATGATGCTTTTTTAAGATTGTTTCTATTTGTAATAAAAAATCATTCTTGACCTTTTCTGTTCTTTTTTTATTATAAGGTGTTTTCATCTTATTTCTTCTCATTTTCCCATGAATATGTCTTTGAAATAATAATTGAGAAATATTTTCGTTAGTATAAAAATACCCATCTGGATGTAATACCACACATCTTTTTGCAAGTGCAATGACAGCTATCCCATAATCAGCAGTAATCACGAAATCATTATTTTGAATATGATTAAGTAAATACATATCCGTATTTTGAAACCCAGTACTTACTACAATCACTTCATCATAATTAGGAAATTCATGGGAATCATCACAGACAATAGATACTTGCACTTGATACTTATGACATAATTTTAAAATATCAGCAATATCAGGACAAGCATCTCCATCAATCCATACTTTCATTTTTATCCCCTAAAGAAAATATCTTTAATTTTGTTACAGTCATTAAATAAAATAAAGAGATACTATATCCAGCCAATACATCTGTTAGATAATGAACCCCTAAATAAATACGTGATATTCCTACTAATAAAATAAGAGTTATTAGAAGGCCAATGAAAGTATATTTTAACCACTTTTGCTTTATGTAATGGAAAACAACATAGATTAAATAACCATATGTAACCATTGTTACCATTGCATGTCCGGATGGAAAACTAAAGCCTGTTTCATCGATTAAACGAATCATCATAGGACGTGGTCTATCAATGATATTTTTTAAAATCATATTGATTGCTACTACGAATAATACATGAATTGGTAAAATATATGAGAATCGATACTTGTGAAATACAATCAAAACAATCACTAATAATACCAGTAAAATTTTTACATATCCAAAATCAGTAATAAATCGAAAAAAAGATGTTAAAACTGGATTGTGAAATTGAAACATCCATTTAGAAAAAGCAGTATCAATCGGAGTAGACAGTTTCAATATCACTAACAGAGTCAATAATAAAAATAATCCAATGGAACCAAACAATAATGTTTTCTTCATTCTTTGACTCATAACTACACCTACTTTTCTATTCTTTATTTTTTACATAATATTTTAATATGTCACGATTTTGTATTTTCTTCTGAATGACGGTTGGATAAAAGTCACTCATTTGAAAATATTGTTTTAACGTTTCTTCATTACTACTAGTAGAATATAAACTAACTATGGTTGCACAACCATCTAATTCTAATTCATTCTTCTTACTTTCTAAATGAAAATCAATTTGATTATGATCTAAATTCATAAAAGTTAAAATACCATCATAAGCATCATAGTGTTCCCAACTACCATTACGGGAAATAGCTGCTGATACTTTTACTTCTTGATCAAATGTCTTATTTTCTAAATCTTGTAGACAGTGAATTTGGTTTGTGTCTACTAAAACAGAAAATGTACCTGATACAATTTCACCATCTAATTCTCGTGGATAAAAAGAAATGTCTATCATAATAGAAATAATACTATCTTTTTCATATACTCTTTGTCTGAAGTTCATATCAATATATTGGATTTGAAATGTATTCTTTTTTACTTGTAACATATACTTCCTCTTTTCTATAAATGTTCTACTAAATTTTTTATTCTATCTGTTTTCGCAAAGTATACTTGATAATAATAATAGACTGCAAATAGAATACTAGCAAGCGTTGCAACCAACATATCACCCATAGAATCATCAATTCCAGTGGTTAAGACATGTTGGGTATCACCACCAGTTATCATATCCATAAAATATTCTAAAAATTCCCAACAACCTGCTACTCCCACACTAAAGATAATGATATAAACTGGAATGAACCATTTACTTTTTACTGTTACTTTTCCATATTTTATGAGCATCAAAGCAACAATAGAAGTTAAGAATCCAGAAATAAAGTGTGTTACTTTATCAAACCACATCGTTTCTGGAATATTATATAAATTTAAAACACTTCCTAATATGACGCAGGCAAACGTAAATAAATAGTATACAAATTTCAGTGTCTCTGACATCTGATAGTGTAATATTTTATGAATCAACCATGGAACTAGTAATACCGGAATGACCGCAGCAGCAATTTCTAAACGATCATATATACCACGACTTAATCGATCGTAAACATACCACGCATCAATCACAATAAATAAAAATACTAAAATACGATTTAAATATTTCATCATAATCTCCTCTTTTTTTCTGTTAGTATAACACAAATTCTATATTCAAACAATTATTTCTGCTTTTTCTTACGCCTCTTTTTACGACATTTTTTTCTTATCACTATTATCATAACTATCATTCCAACAAGAACTCCAACAATCCAATACCAATAATACTTTAAAAAGAGCACTATATCAAAAGACACATCTTGTAAAAAATAAACTGGAATCGTTCCTAAAACTTCTCCTTGATAAGTATATGTAATGGTACCTGCTTTATCATTTTTCTTTATTTTATAACCTGCTTCTTTGATTCCATCATAAGAAATTTTCAATTGTGATGAATCTATTTCTTTTGGTAAATAGTATGAAATATCTTCCTGTGTTATCACTTTCACTTCTTTTTTATCTGCATATTTTTTCGTCTTTACCGTATAGATTGGTGTATTCTTTTTCGTAAGTATTGTATATCCATAGTTTGTACCAAAATAATCATAAATACGCATACTATTTATCACAGCTCCTGCCCTACTTTCATCTGTTGGAGCATGTAATGTAACAAGTAAGTAGTCAACATCATCATACGTTGCAATACTAGCAAGACAATAACCCGCATCATTGGTAAATCCTGTTTTGCCACCTAAAATAGAATCAACAGAAATTCCATAAGTATTTGCTGTTTTTAAATAAGAAGGAATCCAAGTATGCTTCTTATTACTGGTTGTATATGTGTCTGTTGTAAATAATTCATAAAATGTTTTATTTTGCAGTGCTGTTTTTAAAAGTAATGCCATATCAGATGCAGTTGAATAATGATTCTCATCCGGTAATCCCGTTTCATTTTCAAAATGAGTCTGTTTCATTCCAATCTCTTTTGCTTTCTCATTCATACGTTTTACAAAGTTTTCTTTCGTATCATAAAGAAGAATTGCTAACGCTTGGGTTGCATCTCCTCCCGATGGAAATAAAGCTCCATAGAGTAGATCACGATAAGTAACCGTCTCTCCTACATAAAAACCAGCAACCGATGCATTTTCTTCTTGTAAACCTTGAAACATTTCACGAGTCAAAGTCACTTCTTCATCTAGATTTTCTATTTTTTCTAAGGAGATGAAAACAGTCATGATTTTTGTAAGACTAGCAGGTGCTAATGTCTCATGACTATTTTTCTCATAAATAACTTTATCTTCGTTTAATTGATATAAAATAGCTGCAGCGGATGAAATTTCTGGTACTTCACTTGCGAAAACAATCATCGGACAAAAACAAAATATCACCAAAAAAATCCATATATATTTTCTCATAAGTTCCTACTTTCTACTTTTTTATCATATCAAAAAACAAGTATTTTTACAATGAAAAAAAAGAATAGAAAAACTATTCTTCCTTTAAATATTTTTTATCGCGTTCTAAACGGATCATAACATTTTGTGCCGATTCAAAATCCATTTGTTTTTGATAATATTCATATAACTTTTTATCAAGTTCATAAAGTTTAGGGTCATATTTTCCCAATAAATGTTGAAAAATAGAAACTCTATCTAATCCTTCATAAAAATCAGATTCTGGTGCTTTACTATCACGATAGTAATCACATAACTTTTTACTGTAATCAAGACATTTCTCATAATCTTCCATTCCATCAGCAATAGAAATCATTCCTAGAATAATTGCTTCAGTCTTAGATGGATAAGATGATAAATATTGCTTTAATTGATCTATCATATGATAAGCTTTTTCTTGTTCATTTAAATAAGCAAGTGCAACCCCATATTGTTTTAATTGATCTATAATTGTCACAACGGAATTTGGTACATGTTCTAATAAAATGAAACACAATTTTTTACTAAGTGGACATTGTCTTTGATAATCTTTTTGTTCAAATAGAAAATCGACCATTTTTATAAAATATGTCAAATATTTTTCACTTGCTTTTCCATCAATATAAGAAGCATCTTCTAATAAATCTTGAAACAAATTCATCGCTTTATCTTTTTGATCTAATAAATAAGTATGTTGTGCTAATAAATAGAGATCTTCTAAAGATTCCTCATTCCCCTTACCAAAAGCCTTTTGATGTTGTTCATACATCGTTTGCAACAATTGAATCGTTTCTACTGATGGTTTTGTGTACTTTGCTTTTAATCTAAAAGCTTGAACGCCAAATTCTGGATAATCAGAATTAGAAATCACTTTATCTAATACATGAATCGCTTTCTCTACTTCCCCCTTTTTCAAATAAAG
>CALVKP010000123.1 GCA_944332735.1 uncultured Bacilli bacterium
CACTTTGACTGTGGCATGCGCTAGTTCGAATCTAGCCGAGGCAGCCACTTATTTTTTATGTATTGTTCCGCTAGCTCAGTCGGTAGAGCATTTGACTTTTAATCAAAGGGTCTGGAGTTCGAATCTCCAGCGGGACACCAGTTTGATATTAAATGAACATATTTGTTCATTTTTTTATATTTAAAAAATAGGATATCACTATCCTATTTTCTTTGTTAATTCTGCAATTTGATTACGCAACTCTGCAATTTCTACTTCTAACTGTGCATAATCTAATGTTGGTTGAGTCTCTACTTTTTTTGGCTCTTCATATGAATCTAAATCAATTGGTTTTAATTCTTCTTTTGAAGTTTCTTTCTTTTCCTCTTTATCAAACAAACTATTGTAAATTCCTCTAATTAATCCTTGTGACTTTTCATGATTTTCTTTAAATGGATCAATTGGTGTAAATGTAGGGTTTGCTAATTCTTTTGATACAACAGGTGTATCCATTGTACCTTTTGTCACTTCAGTTTTCATATTTTCTAAATTTATAATGGTCTGATCTTTTTCTAAAGATGGTTGTATCGGTTGTTCTTCTAATACTGGTTCTTCCTTTTGTATCTCTTCTACTTGAGGCATTTCTTCTAAATTCATGAATGAATCAGTCTCAGGTAATTCTGATAGAGGCATTTCTTCAAATTGGTTGATGTCTAATTTTACTTCAAAGTCATTTTGAATTGGATTTTTTTCTTCAAACTCTTCAAAATCAACTGTTTTTGATGGTTCTAATTTTGGCAATTCAACATTTTCTTCTTTTCTTTCTACCTCTTTTGTTGAATCAAAAGTATATTCTTTTGGAAGTAATGGGTCTACATCGTTTTCTGGTTCTAACTCAACTTTTTCTTGTACTATATTTTGAACACGTAATAAATTAGTAGAACTCATAGGTAATTTAAATGGCTTCGTATAAAGTACATCGATTCCCTCTAATTCTTGAAAACTTTTATCTTCAATTGTATCTTGTGCTATCTTACTTTCACGTACAATATATTTAATTAATTCTTTTATTTTTTCCCATTCATCATTATTTAAAAGCTGTCCTTTTCCATCTTCTACTTTTGTCACATATGAAATTTGATACGCTTGATTATCTAATTCTCCTAATGTATAGATAAAATAATTTGTATCTTGATCTTTAAAATAACGGATTGCATCTACTACAGTATCCATTCCATTTAATTTTATATTTATTTTCCCCATTTTTATCCTCCTTTATTATATATATCATTATATAAAATTTTATTTTATTTTTCAAGTGCCTAACTATTTTTATTTATCATTTTATAGTATAATATTACTTATTAAAAGAAAGAGGGCCATTATGTTAAAAAAAACAATTAATTCAACCACTTATTTTATCTCAGCAATTCTTTTTTTTATCGGTAGTTTTCTATTTATTTTTCACACTGGATTTACTGTTAATATACTTTTATATCTACTGTGTTTAGGGATATTATTAGATGCGATTTTACTATGTATACAAGTACTTGTTAAAAAGCAAAAAGTAAATACCCTCATACGAGCTTTCTTAGATATTGGATTTGCAATTTTTTTGTATTTTCATCCGATTTTCTTTCATGGTAGTTTATCAATCATTCTTGGAATATACTTATTGGTACACGCTGTGATTGAATTAATCAATTATGCACTTTATAAAAAAAATCACATTCGTGGCCGTCTTCTTGTTTTCATTTCTTTTCTAATTAAATTTATACTATCACTATTCTTAATGCTTCATCCAACTGCCAAATATCCTTATGTTATGTTAATTATTGGTATTTATTTTGGTTTATATGGAATATCTCAATTAAATAGTTTTATATCAGAAATGATTCCTAATCATTTAAAAAACAAAGTACGTATTTCGTTACCAATTTTAATTGCAGCTTTTATTCCTCGCAAACTGATTACTTTAATCAATGAGATATTAGAACATGAACCAGATGAAATAACCATTGAAGATAAGAAAAAAAACGTACAGAAAGCAGATATAGAAGTAATTATTCATTTAGCAAACTCTGGTTCTGCTGCTTTTGGACATATTGAAATCTCTTTTGAAGGAAAAACATATTCCTATGGAAACTATGATATGCATTCTAGAAAACTTTTTGATGCTATAGGAGATGGAGTCATCTGCATTGCTGATCGTGATACATATATTCAATATGCATTACGAAATAAGAAAAGATATCTTGTTGTGTTTGGAATTTCATTAACAAAAAAAGAAAAAGAAATTGTAAAAAAGAGAATACATACATTAATTACAACCAATGTTAAAGATTACTATCCAGATCTACAATTATCAGAAATGGGAAAACTTCCAAAAGGAAACTACTATGACATGTCAAGTGAAATATATAAATTGGCACACGGACAATTTAAAAAGATAACAAATGGAAAATGGAAAAAATTTTTTGTATTAAAAACAAACTGTACTGGATTAGTTGAAAATATATTAAATGGAGTTGGATTGCATATCTTAGAATTTAATGGTCTATTAACCCCTGGTAGTTACTATGATTACTTAAATCGTGAATTTTTAAAGAAAAACGGAAAAGTTGTATATCGTAAAATATATACAAATCCTAGGAAGTAAAAAGTTCCTCTACAAACATAGAGGGATTTTTCTTTGGTATTAATAAATAGACATAACTTTTTGTTCTTGTTAGTGCAACATAAAACAATCTTCTTTCTTCTTCTAAATCAATATTCATTTCAGTACTTGGAAACCCGTATTTTCCTTGTCTTAAATTTAAAAAAATAACAACATCATACCCTAATCCTTTCGCTTTGTGAATTGTTAACATATCAATTTGTATATTAGACGGACAAGTTTTTAATATATGATGAATCTTTTTTTCTTTCATAATTTCTAAATCAAATTGATATCTTGATAAAATTAAAATATTTTTTCCTTGGTTTTCTTTAAGAATTACTTCTAAAATTTTTATTAAAGCCATAACATAAGAACGATTATCAGAATAATAATAACATTGGATAGGGTTTATTAAATGTTTTTCTGAATACAATACTTTGTGAATCTGATTATGATTTTTTGATATAACTTTTTTAGAAAATGCTAATAGTTCTTGACTATTACGATAAGTATGGTTTAAAAATATTTGATGACTGTGTTCAAAGTAGTCTAAAAAATGCACAAAATAATATACATTAGAATCAGCAAATTGATAAATACTCTGATAATCATCTCCGACGACAATGATATAGCACTTTGTTAAACGATGAAACTGATGAATAAACTCAAATCTTTCCTTTGAAATATCTTGAAATTCATCAATAAATAGATAAGTATAATCTTGTAATATTACATCATTTTTCTTCAATAAATTAAGTGCTGTCATAACCATATCTGAAAAAAACAGAATATGATTTTTTTGTTTATACTGTTCAAATTTTACAAGTAAATCAACATTATCTTTCTTAACTAAATCCTCTAAAATAGAAGATTCTAACCAAGTAGGAATTTCTTCTTTTTTTATTTTCCAAAGAATATGATAGATATATTTTAATAGTCGTTTTTTTATATAATTTGTCGTCCTATACGACAATATTAAATCTTCATAGTAATTTCTATCATCTGTTCTTAACGCCTCTATAAAAGGGACTATAACGTTTTTTAAATCGACTTCAATTTGATACGAAATATGATTTAACTTTAAAATATTTAAAGCAAACTTATGAAATGTCATCACCTCAATCTTTAAATTCATCTTTTTTAAATAATTCTTTATTTCAAGACAGGCATAATTTGTATAAGATAATAATAAAATTTTATATGGGGGTACTTTTTTTACATAAACTAGATAATATACTTTACAACAAATTGTAAATGTTTTCCCACTCCCTGCCCCTGCAATGACTTGTAAACAAATATGTTCATCCGTAATTACTTGATATTGTTCTTGATCAATTTTAATTTGAAATAAATGTTCTAATTCTTTTAACCATCTCATATTAATAATATACTTTAAAAAAAGATTTTTACCTGCAAAAAAAAGATGGAAAATTCCATCACGCTAATAACATAGTACTTATGATATATAAAGAGAATGTGAAACAAAAGACAATGAGTACCATTAAAAACTGATTAATAAATCCTCCATGATTTATCCATGTATCATCTAATTCTGGCTCTTGTGATGATTCACTTGTAAAAAAATTACCAGCACCTGGATGTGTTCCTAATCTTTTTACTTTTCCTTTTTCACTAGAACTCGTTTCTTCTGTTTTTAATTGTTCTAATTGTTGTAATAGTTCTTCTTTATAGGCTTGTAATTCTGAAAGTGCTTTTTTTCTAGCTTGTTCACGAAATTCAGGTGTTTGATTATTTTCATTCATTTGTATCACCTATCTTTTCTGGTATTTGATCATCCATTTCTACACGATTAATTGATTCAAATCTCTTTGTAATTTTATTCGTAGTAGTATGAATGTCTTTAATATCTCTGCTTACCGTATCAATAGATCGAGAAAGCTTGTCCCAACGATCTTTATATCTTTTAAACTCTTCTGCTAATAAATTCAACTCTTTATGAATAATAGAAGCATATTTATCTCTTTCAATATTCTTCATAATTACTTGAATTGTGGTTAAAGTACTAATTAATGTCGTTGGGGATGTAATCCATACTCTTTTCTTATATGCATATTCTATAATTTCTTCATGATAAGCATTTAACTCCGCAAAAATAGCTTCTGCTGGTAAGAAAAGAATTGCTTGATCACTTGTTACTCCTGGAATAATATATTTGCTACTAATCGCATCAATATGTTTTTTCATATCTAAACGAAATTGTTTTTCATTCTCATTACGTAGTGCTAAACTATTATTTTTATCTACCATCATACGATAATGTTCTAATGGAAATTTAGAATCAATCGCAATGGTTCCTAATGGTTCTGGGGCAAACAAAACACAATCGGCAATTGTACCATTTTCTAAAGTATATTGCAATTGATATATCTTATGATTGTTTTCACCAAATACACTGGACATAATATGTCTTAAATTTACTTCTCCAAAAATTCCTCTACTTTTCTTATCTGTTAAAATACTTTGTAATGATACAATATCAGTAGATAAAGTATCAATCTTTTTCTGTGCTTCATCAATTTTAGATAAACGTTCTAATACAGAAGTAAATGTTTTATTTGTCTTTTCAAAATTCTCATCTAATCGTTCATTTACTTTATCATTAATTAATCTTAAGCGATATTCTATTTTTTCTGATTGTTTATCAAAATCATCACTTAAATTCTTAGATAAAGAAGTTTGAAAAGTATTTAACTCTTTGATTACTTCTGTTTCTAACTTCCCTAATCTTTCTGTAATATTGGCTTCATTGATATTTTTTACAATAGAAATAATGATTAATATAATTACAATGACTAATAATCCGATAATGATGTAATCTAACATTCTATTCCCCCTATCCTATTATATATTTATTATAATACATTTTATTATGTAATAAAATAGTTCTATGAAACAAAATAAAAATTAGACAGTTTTTCAACCATCTAATTTTTTAATATCCATTCTTCATATCCACCATTTACATGTATAAAATGATATCCCTGTCGTGATAGTATTTGTATTGCTTTTAAACTTTTAATACCACGACTACAATAAATATAATATACTTGATTTTTATCTAAATATTGTTCTGGATATGCGATTAACTTTTCAAATGGAATATGTATTGCTGTAGGAATATGATTACTATTATAGCTTTCTATACTTCTTATATCAATTAAAGGTATTTGTCCTAAATGATTTACTAATTCATTGATAGAAATACTTGAAATCATCATATCACCTTAATACATCATATGAGAAAAATATAAAATTGTGACTATTCATCGTCATCATCACTAAAGAAATCATCGAAAAATTCATCTTCTGTAATTTCATGTTCAATCTCATTCTTTGTATCTTCTTGGACTGGAGTTTCTTTTTTAGGCTCAAATGTTTGTGTATTCATTGAAATTTCAGATACTTTTGGTTCTACTTTTTCATCTTCAATGATTGGTGTTTCTGGTAATTTACTATGTTCCTCTTTTTTCTTCAGTGCTTCTTGCTCACGGCGAATTCTTTCAGCTTGTTCTTTTTTAATACGTTCTTGTTCTTCTTGTTCTTGTCTCATTCGCTCTTTTTGTTTTCTTTCTTCTTCTTCCTTACGTTTCTGTTCTTCTTCACGACGCTTCTTTTCTTCTATTTCTTTTTGGCGTTTGATCTCTTCACGTTTTCTTTTCTCTTCTTCCTCTTTTTTCTTTCTTTCATCAATTTCCTTTTGAATTTTTTGTAATTCTTCTTCTTGTTTCTTCTTTAATTCTTGTCTTTTTATTTCTTCTTCGGCTTCTTTTTGACGTTGTTCTTCTTCTAAACGATTTATTTTTTCTTGTTCTTGTTTTTGTCTTTCGTGTTCTTCTTTTTTCTTCTTTTCAATCGCTAAACGTTCTTGTCTTTCTTCTTCTTCTAATGCCGCTATTTTCTCATCAATACGGCGAACCATTTCTTGAATGTCTACACCATTCATCTTATTGGCATTAGAAGATGGCATTGACGTTGGTTTAGAAGATGCACCAGAGGAAGTACTCGTATTAGGAGATGGTGCAAATGGATTTCCACCGCCAAATGGACTAGAGCCACCAAATGGACTAGAACCACCAAATGGGTTTGCTCCACCAAATGGATTACTACCTCCAAATGGATTTTCACCCATTCCCATTTTTTCCATTTTTTCTTTACGAATCGCATCTACTTTTCCTTTTAAATCAAACGTTTGAACAGGCACCTTTTCACGATGAGGATAAGCTGCTTTTTCATATACTTTCCCCCACGCATTTTCATTTAACATCTCAAAATTAGGTTTTAATCTTGTCTTAAATGGCATCTTACGAAGTCTTAAAATAATCGCATACCATTGCTCTAAACGTTGTAAATCACTCACTGTAACAAGTGGTGTAGAAGCTGTTTTTTCTTTATCTTTCGACTTCTTCTCTCCACACATTTTACTAATTTCTTCTAATGCAGTTAACTCACTACTAATTAGATAAATAATATTACCACAGTTTCCTTTAATCGTTTCCCCATTATCTTTTCCATATACTTGTGTTAACTGTGCAAAGTTTTGAATAATAAAATTAAATCTTATTTTTCTACTACGAGCAGCTGTAACCATTGTTGTAACATCTTTTAAAGGTGGCATATTCGCAAACTCATCAAGAATAAAATTAGTACGGTATGTTAATTTACCATTTGGGGATTCTTGAGCAACATCAATTAAAGTTTCATAACATTGCTTAATAAAAATTGTAACAAGTGAATGATATGTTTTCTTTTCATCTTGAATAACGATAAATACTGCTGTTTTCTTTCTACCGATATCTTTCATATCAAAATCACTATGGGATAACATCTCTGACATATTTTCACGAGATGCAAACAATTTAATTTTTTGTTTAAATACAGATAAAATACTAGCTTTTGTATCTGTTGGCGCCATCAAAGTACTAGATGCATCCACATAAGCTGTACTTCTAGGATCCTTGTTATTAAAATATTCTGTAATATATGTTTTAGGAGTCCCTTTAATCTTTTCTTCACCAAGTGTTGACATTAAACTAATACTATTTAAATTAATCTCTTCTGGTTTCGCATCTTCAAAAAGAGCTAGTGTAAGTCCAGCAAAATAATCAGCAGATGTTTTTTCCCAGAACGGATCTTGATTTTGAGCATTTTCATCATACAAGATATTAACTGCTAAGTCATCTACTAATTCAATTGCTTTATCTTGATTTCCATTACGATAATAATTATATGGTAAAGTTAATGGATTCCAACCACTACCTTCTTGTGGATTACGGAAATTTAAAAGTACTACATTATATCCTTTTTCACGAAGCATATTGGCATTTTCTTCATAAATTTCCCCTTTTGGGTCAGTAATAATCATACTTTCTCCAGCTTTTGCTAACACTTTTACAAGTGGATTAACTACTACTTGTGTTTTACCAGCACCAGTAGAACCAATAATTAAGTTATGATACTCAGAATTATCAACCCACATACCTTTTTTGTTATTAACAAGCGGAATTCCACCATAAGGAATTTCATCTGCTCTTGGATCTATTTTCTTTAACTCTTTTTTCATCTCATCTTCAGTAAGCCATCTTGCATAACCGCCTTTTTCCTTTTTTCCTACTTTTACACCAAGCCCAGATTCACGCTCAAAAAAGCGATCTTTTACACTTGTAATCGTAAAAATAAGAGCTAGTGTATAAAATACCATAGTAGGCGCAAAATACTCCTTAGAAAAGGCAGGAAGTGGATTAAAACCACTAAACTCATTCTCACTTAAAAAAGAAACAACATTACATAATGCAATTGCTACTAAATATAATAAAACAATACAAAATATAATAAAAATCTTAATATCTTTTTTATCTGCTCTAAACTTTAATTTCATAAAAACCTCCGGTTCTTAATTCTCATCATATTTACTACTAATATCATAACATAAAAATGAAAAAATGAAACATATAATCGTTTCATTTTATGATTCTGATGTAATTAATTGATAATCATCATTCTTTTGTTTATAAATTTTATATCGTTCGACTGCTGCCGTACCATATTGAATATCTCTTACGATTAATTCCTTTTTATTATCTCCATCTAAATCCATAATCTGAGCAATACTATAATAATGCATAATATTAGAATCTTTCTTACTTCCTATACTTGAAACAAGACGATATACTTCACCATCATCTTCATAGCATAAAAATGAAAACTTTTGATGATTATACTCACTACCCAAACTGTTAATCGCATACACAACTTCATCGACTTGATCTCCATCTAAATCTACTAAAATTTTTTGTAACATTGTTAACTGTTCTGTTGGTGGAATAACAACCGTACTACCTTCTACTAAATACTCTAAAGCGGCACCAATATTTTCATCGTATGCTACATAAGAAGTGTTTACTGTATCAATCTTCTTATCATATGCATATGCAAAGAAAGAACCAGGAATATTAACAGGATCATTGGCATCATCATATGCTCTTATTTGCGTATTATATTGTAATAAACTATATTTACCTAAATAATTACCATCCGTATATGTATAAAATTTTTGAGTTCCAAATACATGATTCCAATCTTTATCTGAAATATTCTCTATTTTCCCATCTAAATAAGTAAACTTATGATTTGCATTAAGCACAAAATAAATTGGATTTTTTTGTTCTTCTGGTGTTTTATTTGATCGAAAAGCAAAATAACACAAAATAAGATATAGAATAATTACAATTATAACAATAAAATGTTTTAATTGAAACTGAAACTTCTTTTTCTCTTTTTTCATATGCATCCTCCTATATTTTATTTTGGCGTTTTCTTCGGATTAGCAAATGTAACATTTCCATAACGTGCTCTTAATTCTGACATTGAAAGTGTCACAGTCTGCCAATCTTTAATTGCTACATTATAATTTGGGTTTGTCTTACCATCTAAGTTACCTTCTTGAATTGTAATTTGATCACCATCTACACCCGTTACAATAAACACGTGATTATGAGCATAATCGGAAGAACCTACAGCGCCAACTTTTGGGGTTCTACTTTTTTCAAACTTATCAGGATGTGTTTTTATAACTCCATCTACACATTGATATCCATTTCCACATCCACCATTTCCACATTGACTATTAAAACCTGGATCATATCCATATATTTCGTAAAATCTTCCCCATGCAAACCATGTACATTGACCATAATAAGTTGGGGCATACACATTATTTGGTGATTTCCATGCTTTATCATTTGAGAAATCTGGATTA
Organism: uncultured Bacilli bacterium; assembly: GCA_944332735.1. Taxonomy (GTDB): domain Bacteria; phylum Bacillota_I; class Bacilli_A; order RF39; family UBA660; genus UMGS2016. The sequence goes on from CALVKP010000123.1 coordinate 9,915, forward strand.
CCTGTTAATGTTCCATCTCCTCCACCTGTACAATTAGATGTGATTTCTACGGCGTCTGAATAAGTTTTTTTAACCATATCCGCTACTGATTTTCCTTGATTTGCCATATTGTTCCAAATGTTTTGTTCTGGTGCCATATACCCTGCTACAATAACATTACCATCTTCATCCACAATAACTTGTCCTGTAGTTTCGGCAACTAAAGAACGAATACGATCATCTTCTGGAAGTGGTGCTTTTGACCAGTATTTTGATTGATCATAGCCAGTATGAATTGTATTTCCATACTCACCACCAAGACCATCTGACCAACATCCTTCATCTGGATCACAATAAGCCTGATCCCATGTACAATTTCGTATATTAATAATAGAATATCCATCTTCTTTAGTTACTTCTCCACCAAATGTTCTTGCAAGAACAAAGGAACGAGCAGCAATTGCCTGCATTTTAATTGCTTCGTCTGGTGCTCCTCCATTTTCAGTATATGTAACACCCAAAACATATTTTTCAAGATCTACTAACTCTTCATCTTCTAAAGGTCCAGATGAACCTCCGGATGCAGTACATCCTAATAAACGTACTTTTACATTCGATACAGTATGAGCACCTGTCGATAAATTAAGATCAAAGCTACATACACCAGCTCCACTATCAGCAACTTGAAAATCATCCAATGCAGCTAGATACATATCTCGATTAAAATATATTTGATCTATCAAATCATTAAATAATTTTTCTTTCTCATCTTCATCTTTAGGAATTTTTACACCTATATCCTTCAATTTATCTTCAATAAAATTATCATATAACCATTCACGATATTCCTCTTCAGATTTAACTGCATCACCGTCAACCATTCCTTTCATTAGTTTATCGGCTTCTTTACGCAAATCACTATATTTCTGCTCAGTATCACCATCTTCACACTCATAAGTAATATTTGGTGTCTCTTCAGAATCTTCATCATCGCTTTCTTCTGGTTCTTGAATAGTACAATCTCCTTCAGTAGCCACCATCGCATCATTTCCAATAAATACAGCAGATAGTACTAAAGGTAAATCGATATCAATATTTTTATCCTTATATTCTTCATATTTTTCTCCTACGACTTTGTAAAAAACATCTTCATCACTACCCCAATATCCAGTAGTGAAAAAGTTTCCTAATGATTCAAAGAAATCACCGGATGCTTCCCCAGCTTCATCTAGTGCATCTTTAATACCATTAATTGCAGTATCTACAGCTGCAATTGGTGCAACAATTAAACAAGCTGCAGCAATTATGATAACAAAGAAACCACCTACACCAGCAACGATAGGAACAAGGAATTTATTTTTAAATAATCCTTTCACCATATTTGTTACTTGACTACCACCACTATTATCATTATTAGAATCTTTTTTCCCATTGTTAAAAAGATTGAAAGGATTCATGAAGACTCACCTCGTTCCTGCTAAAAAATACTAACTATAGTCCGCCTCCTGAACCAAATGAATCTAATTCTTGTTCAGAAGCAATAATATTGATACGCATTCTTCTGCTACCACAAACAAATAATGCTTCCCCTTGGTTATATCTTTTAATACTGTCCATTTCATTATCATTCAAGTCAATTAATTTTCCTAAATCTTCAACGGCTTGTTTCTTAAGTCCCATAACTAAATAATAAGAAGCATTATCAAAAATTGCTTTTCCATGAACAAGCACACGTGGATCACTGAAATCACTTGGTTGTTGCGTGATAATAATCGTTCCCGTATTATATTTACGAGCACGACGTTGAATTTGCGCTAAAAACTCTGCTCCCATCTCATTATTACCACTTAATAAAACGTGAGCCTCATCAACACATAAAACTGTATTTACACTCTTATCCAAAGTCATACCCCATGCATACTTTAAAATATTAAAGAACAAAGCATTACGAATATTCGTATCTGTATTCATTAATTCACGAATATTAAACACAACAAAATCACTACGTGGTTGAATCGTCGTATGACCATCAAAGTAGAAACGTAATTCACGAACAATTGGTCTTATTTTCATTTCCAAATATTCCATAATATCACGTTCACGAGTCTTTTCTGGCATTGCATTCAATCTTCCACGAATCGTTAAATAAACATCTTTAAATGTAGGATAATCATTTGAAGTAAACTTTGTAAAATCTGAATTAAAATCAATTCCAAAACGACGATAAGTATCTTGTACAACTTCACTAAATAAATTTAATACATCCCCTGGAATTTCTGGATCATAATAACGTAAAAACGCTTTTAATGATAACAAAGTACTTGTTAATACAGAATGACTAGCACCAGCTTGTAATTCTTCCTCATCTGCATCTAAGACGATTTCTAGAGGGTTAATCATTCCAAATTCTCCACCACGTCCAAGATCGATAAAGTCCCCATTATAAAGACGTGCCATCTCTTCTAATTCTCCTTCAGGATCGATCGCAATTACTTTATAATTGTTTCTAAAATGACTTCTTAACATGATCTTAGCAGCAGTTGATTTACCACTACCAGAAGTACCAAGAATAATTAAATTCGCATTATTACGATTGTGTTCTTTTTGTACTTGATACAAAAATTGATTAAATAAAATAACTCCTCCAGAAAAATCAACCCCTAATAAAGTAGATAATCCTGGGTCTTTAATACTATCAAAAATAAATGGATACATCGCTGCAATCGTTGGAGATGGAATTGGTGTCCCAATTCGTTCTTCTATATCTTGATCTGGGAAAATAGGTAAAATTGATTTCAATACTTTTTCCTGTTCAAAACGTAGTGGAACAGCTCTCATTTGCATTGCTTCCAAATAATTTTTTAACTGCATTTTCTTATTTGTTAATTCTTCTTCACTATCCGCTGTAATCATAACATGTAATTGGAAATCAAAAATCTTTGATTGCGTTGCTGCAATCATTTGAATAAATGCTTCTAATGATTCATAGTCCTGACGAATTCTCTCTTGAATGGTTTTATCAGGTTCTTGTTGATATTTATCTTTTAAGTCAGCAATTTCTTTATTTAACATCTTAGAAATTTCACTATATGCAAAAGGAATATGTTTAATAACCATTTTAATACCTGACATACTTGTTAAATCAGATAAAAATCCTGGACTAATATATTTTGGATATGATATTACTGTTAATATTGTTGCATACTTATCACTAATAATAAAATCAGATGGTCTAAATTCTAAACCTTTTGGAGCAATCTGTGTTTTAATATCCACTTGACATCACCGTCCCAAACGTAGTGGTTTGTCCACCATTTAAAAAGTTATCTAATATAATTCTCAAATCATCATTTGTAGTTTGATGACAAGTTAAACCAGCATTCGCAAATTGCGTAATCAAAGTACGAATACGTTTTTGCATCTTATCCTCATCTCTGATTTTAAACAATAAGTAATATTCAGTATCAACAATATTATTATTCACAAATGAATTTCCTTTATTAATATCTTCCACAATCAACTTACGACGAATTGGATCATTCGTACTATTATATAAAAGTTGCAATTGTGATAAATAAACACTGATATCAACTGGTCTATCAGCTGCTATGATCCAAAACTCATAATCAATGGTATTATAAACATTTTTCAAATTAGAAATCATTCCACTTTGTACATCATAATCAAGAATAAAAATATTCCTTGGCATAATTTTCACACCAGTTACTTTTTCATTATTATCAAGTATGATGGTACCATTCTTAATATCTTTTACTGGTACAAACTGTGTCGTATACTTATCTTTTATTTGTGCCACGTCGAATACACCAACCTTCCCATTCAAATTGTCTTCTTTCAGTATAAAAATTAATAAGTTCCTGAATAAATGTCAAAACATTGTGATAATTTGGAACTGGCATAACAAGAAAGCCAGTAACCAAACCTGGAGCCAATACAATAATTGTTACAATTGTAGACTGTAATGGTACAAACATCAATAAAATTAATGTAATGGTTACCCCAAGTCCAAACATCGCCAAATCAAACCAAGTAAATAAACTAAACAACAATCTTGACTTCTTTGAATTGGCTGGAATCAAATAATTCCCATCCATCTCGTATCACACCCTTTTCTTCTCTATGATTTTTTCTTTCCAATATCATTCATTTCTTTTAATTTTGTAATTTGTTTTTCATAATCTTGAGCCATTTTATCACTTTCACGACGTGCATTATTAGCAGAATTGATCGCTTCAAACATATCTCTATCAACTAAATTATCTGATAATTGTGTTTCAAGTCCACTGATAAATGATTCATCAATTCCTTGTTCAGTCATATGTTTTTTAATTTCTTCTTCCGTAGTAAGTTCATTTGTAAGTGCCATTTTTTCAACATAAGCATTCCAATCAACAGCATTGTCTGTAGAATATAGTTCAGTTAAGAATGGCTGATATTTTGCTTCCACTTGTTGTAGACGAGATCTAAATAATTCTGCATTTGTCTTTTCAGATAATTCAGCATTTTTCTTCTTTTCCATCAAATCTTTTATTGCACCCTTACGTTCATCCTGAGAACCGAACGTCTGTGTAGTACCAGTAAAATCAGTAAATTTATCAATTGCTTTCTCTTTTAAGCCATAGTTCATAGCTCTATTATTACGAGCTTGAATAGAACCGATTCTTCCAGCAGTAATTCCGGCTAAAATACCTTTTCCTTTACCAGCTGCATATCCGGCACGCATACCGCCAGAACCTATACCTCCGGCAGTAGTTTTAAGTGCTCTACCAACTGCACCAACACCACTTCCATACTTGCTTTCAAACTCTGCTTGCTCTTCAGGTGACCAATTTTTTTGATTTTTTAACATAGCCCTTCTACCTGCCATATAATTACCTAAGTTAGCAGCACCACCTACAATCGCACCACCAACACCTCCAGCAAGGGCAGCTCCAAACATTCCCATCTTACCTGCAGAGAATGCTTTTTCTGATTTAATTCCAGTAATATCTTCAATTAATTGTGGAACTTGTTTTGCAAACAATAATAAACCAATAATAACAAATGCACTTAATAGCCAATTCGCATAACCACTCATATAAACAAATTCACCAAGTTGTGCATCAAATGTATAATATCCCAATCCATTTGTTCCAACTAATTCTGAAATAACAAATATAATGAAATAAATAGTAATTAAACGGATAAATATACTTAAAAAACATGAGGTAGATTGTGAAACCCAATTTTTAAATACAGAACCACCTTTCGATTCATCAATATTAGCTAAAATAGGTACAGGGGCAATTAATTGCAAGAACGATAACTTAACAGCACGTACTGCCAAATCAAAACAAAACATTAGAATCATAAATGCAACAAAACCACCAGCAATTGTTGAAATTAAGAAGCTATATGAATAATTTTCACTACTAATCAAATCTTCTAAATCTTCAATAGAAGTTGCAGTAGCATATATACAAGCTTCATCATCATCATCAAAATCTTCACACTCACTTATCTCTTTCACTTCTACACTATTATCAGCGGTTGACTTGGGGTGAAAAAATCCCTTAAATACTTGTAAAGCGATTGTTTCTCCACCATTTTGATATGACTCAGCTACCACTTCAGGATCACTCGCAGAACCTAAAATCAAATTTCCTAATACATTATCTTGAATAATATAAGATTGAATACGATACCCAAGAGTAAAAATATTAGGTGTTAATACTAATAAAGCTAAAGCAATACAAACTCTTTTGATCAAGTTTGGTCCTCCCTTAGTCATAGAATCTGGACTTACCAACATGGTTATCAAAGAAATTGCTACTTTAAATAACATAAATACACCAATAATAATATAGATTCTCTGTGCGAAATTGGCTACAGTCGTATCAGACAAAAGAGATACATTTGAAATTTGAAAAAACAAATTGTATAAATCTTGAATAAATCCATAAATAATTTTATCTATCCAATAAAAGAATGGTTGTAAAAAATTTCGAACAAGCCAATCTCCCATTGTAATCACCCCTTATCAATAGTCTATATACAACACCATTATATCATAAAAAAAAGTATTTTATAAATACTTTTTTGAATATTATTATCTTTCCTAACATTGTTTATTTAATAAGCAGTTTGCACATTCCATAACAGAACCTGCTCCTGCTTTCGCAAGTAAATTAGCTGCAAATTGAACAATAGTAAACACTAAAAATACTGCTAATCCGGCAATTAATCTTTGAATAAACTTCTTACCTGCTTTACTAATCGCAGAATCATCATGAGCTACAGTTGCTTTTGCAAAATCTAACATACCAAATAATACTAATGCAATCGGAGTAATAATCTTTAATAGATTATATATGTTTGAAACAAACGTTGGAATTCTAGAATCAATTTTAATACTCGTCCCACACATTGTAGTACCAGAATCTGTTGTTTTACTTCCTAACTTTTCCATACATTTCTCATACCCTGATGTATTACAACGATCTCTTAAAACATTCCCTTCTTCATCCTTTTCACAATTTGCTCTCAAACATGCTTCCGCATTTGCACCCGTATCAGTTATTTCATCCTTCTCAGGCGATTTGGATGGTGTTGGTGTTGATTCAGGTGCTTTTTCACCAGTCACTGTTTCACAATGTTCTTTACAATCTGTTACGTATGTCTTTCCATTATTGGAACCTTTACACAGAGCTTCACATTGGCTATAAGTTATATCCGGATCTTTGTATGCAGCACATATACTACTCTCACACTGGTCTTTATCCTTTTGACTAGGTAACTTGTTACATGTCGCAGCCATACATTCATCAAAAGAGTCATAAGGTACATCAGTCGTTGTACTGTTACAATTTGGATACTTTGGATTGGTTGGACTACAGTACTCCGCAAAAGTAGATAATGGTACCATTATAAAACTAATACAAAATACTATAGTATAAAAGAATAAATTAGTTTTCTTTATTTTCATAATTCTCACCTATTAAAAGTATAACATATTATAAAATATTTTAAAAGAAAAAGAACATATCAATGCTCTTTTATAATTTCTTGAATACATTTTAAAGCTTCATAATCATTTGTCCTACGACCATTTGTTTCAGCTGAATCTAATAATTTTAACAAAAATATAGTAATACTTACAACAAAAAATACCATTGCTCCAGCAATTAATTTTTTCAAAAACAGTTGTTGACATTTTTTCATGTCTTCTTCTTTTTTTGCTACAACACCTTTTGCTAAATCAATCATCCCAAAAATAATTAATAATAAAGGGATTCCAATTTTAATAAAATCAATTACATAAGAGATACTATTTAATATATAATCTGGAATAGGAACTCCACCAATCGAACATGCATTCAATATTAACATAAAAAAGAAAAGTAATTACTCTAGTAATTACTTAAAAAATCTCCTTCAAGCATGTTACTGCACCAGTTGATTGGCCATCTTTTTTACCAGCATTATCTAGAATTCCTACTAAGAATTGTACAATTGTAATAACAAAGAATACAAATGCAGCAACTAATAATCTTTTAAGGAAAGTAGTTTGAGCTTTTTTAATTTCATCTTCTTTACTGCTCATAACGGCTTTTCCTAAATCCATCATTCCAAAAATAACTAATAAAACTGGAACACCGATTTTAATACCTGTAACAATATAACTAATAATATTAGTAATCATTGCTGGGATTTCTACTCCACCAATTTCACAACCTGCTAATATAAACATATTTTACCTCCCTCATTCAAAATAAGTATAACTAATATTTCCAATTTTGTCAATTTAAATACTAGAAAATACCTAGAATCTTATTTCTTCTCTCTACATTCTTTTCATCAGACTGTAAAGTAAATCCTAATTTTGTCAACAAATCATTTAAAGCTGGTAAATCATTCTCACGTTCATCTAATGGTGGAAGATTAAAGAATACATTTAACTTTGATTCATATTCAAATTCTGCCACATCATTACTACTTAATAAACTTTGATTTAAAACAACTTTCTTATTTTTTAATTTTAAAATAATTTTAGGATCTACCATTGTTAAACGATTTAATTTAATAATTGATGGTTCAATTAAATAAATCACATCTGTACATTTTTCTAAAGCTTTTTTATCATCATTTACATCTATTAATAATACATCATAATCAGATAATTTAGATATTTTATCATCTAACTCTACTTTATCAACACTATACATGTTTTTATAACGGAAAAAGCTAAATTCTCTTCGTCCAACTTCAATTGCTGCAACTTTATAATTTTTTTCTAACTGTCTTAACATCATATAAATTAGAGTAGATGCTCCTGTATTTTTCGTAATGTTCTTTACTCCAAGTATTTTTGTTTGTTTTGTAACAATTGGCTGAGCCATTGCCCCAGTTTGTGCTGCCATTGGATTATTAGTAGCTTGCATCATCGCTTGTGTTTGTGGATTAATCACTAAATAATGGGCTACATCTTTATATGTATTTGGTGTATTCAATAAATATTGAATTCCATCTAAACTTTTGGTAAAGTTATAAATTCCCATAGCAACTAACATTGAATAAAAATTAGGAATTGCTGTATCAGCAGTATCATCAAAGAATAAAATCACTTTACTCATATCTAATTCGACAGATAACTTTTGCAATTTAGAAATATCTTTATAATCTTTAATCGCTGTGATATCTAAAATCATACGTTGAAAAAAGAAATTTTTAAACGTTTTTATAATTTCATCTACATCAAATTCTCCATACATTGTTTTAATAATGTCAATGTTTAAAGATTGTAACATAGATTGATATTTATTAGCAACAATAACGTTCATAATACACCTCCTAAAGGTTTTACTATATGAATGAAAAAAGACAATAAAACAAGTGTTTTATTATATCTTTTCATGCATTAGCAATCAATCACCTAATACTCATGTTCTACTTCATCGTATATAACTCTACTTTCCCCTTCAATTGGATATTCAATCACTGAAACAAGAGGAAACTCAAAATACATATATGATGTTACTTTAAAATAATATCCTCGTTCTGATGGAATTCTCCATACACAATAACGATAATCACTTGTTGGAGTAAGAAGCTGTGCAGTACGTTTTGCTTCTGATGAAGAAGTACCATTTGTACTAGTACCTTCACTATCTACTCGCAAACGACAAGTTTGAGTTTTATTTGGATTAACACGATATCCTATATTTTTTAACTCTGCATTAATCTTATTTGTAACCGTATTAGGTAATCGTGTACTATTTGGACCTATCTCATCTGCATTTTGAACTAAAATATCGATAATTGTATTTTTAACTTTCGCTGCTTTTGAGTAACTAGAAGAACCTGCAAAAATAATGATAAATATGACAACAAAAACAATAATCACATTAAATAAAAACGTATTTCCTATCGCTTCTCTCATATTTACACCTACTTATTCTCTGTCGAGAAAATATAAACACGATTTGTTTTTGAAGAAACTGGAACTTTAAATAAGTTATTAACAAGTGGAACATTCATATAAATATATGTTGTTACTAAGTATGTAGAATAAGCAGTATCTGCTTCTTGTTTTCTATATACACAATAATCAAACATATTTGTACTAGCACTTCCATCTGTTTTTAATTCATAACCAGATCTCTCAGGGCAGCTGATTGTCTCAGCTGCATTATACCCTAGAGATTGTAAAATTCCATTAATTTCTTCAATCGCATATCGATTATATCCCTCATGACGTTCAATTGCATTAATTATTCTACTGTTTACTTTAAAAGCACGGTTGTAACTTATGATTCCTGCTAGGAATGCAAATACGATAATTATAAATAGAATAATAAAATTAAACATATATATGCCCCCGGCACTTTGTTTCATAAGTCACACCTCCCACTTTAAATTCTATTATTTTGCATCTGGGTTTTCATTGATACAACTTGTATATGTTGCTTGGTCATATC
>CALVKP010000124.1 GCA_944332735.1 uncultured Bacilli bacterium
ATTTAATTTCATCATTATAGTACCATATTTCACAATCTTTGACAAATAAAAAGTACAAATTTTATCAATTAAAACTTGCACTTTTTCTCTTTCAAATCAGTATACAATTTACTTTTGAAATTCACCCAATTTTATGTTAAAATGAGGTTGGTGATAGTATGACAATTACTCTAAAGATTAGTGATAATACAAAAGAAAAAATGATTGAATATTTTCAAGATAAAAAGCGTCCAAAAACACCGCCTTATGCTGTGTTTCAGGCAGATGAAGCAGATACAGTAGTAACTCTTTATGAGTCTGGTAAGGTTGTATTCCAAGGAATTAGTGCGGATATAGACGCTGCTTTATGGAAACAAATGGAACAAAATTTAAATCCTGGTAAGAAGATAGAAGAGACAAATAGTGAAAATAAAAAAGATGAGAAAAAGAAAGATGACTATGAAACACAAAAACTAGTTTCTAAATTATATGATAAAAGAACGATTGGTAGTGATGAAGTAGGAACTGGTGATTATTTTGGTCCAATTGTTGTCACTGCTAGTTATGTAACCAAAGAAGATATTCCCTATTTAGAAGAATTAGGTGTTAAAGATAGTAAAAAAATGAGTGATGAGAAAATATTAGAAATTGTTCCCAAAATCATTCAAAGAATTTCTTATACAAGTGTTATTTTAAATAATAAAGAATATAATGAGAAATATCAACAAGATATTAATATGAATAAAATGAAAGCTATTTTACATAATCGTGTTTTATATTTACAGTTAGCAAAAGCTAAAAAAGAAGAAAAAGAAGTTGATGCTGTGATTGTTGATCAATTTGCAAACCCTTATGTATATTATAATTATTTAAAAGGATTAGAACATGTTGTTCGTAAAATTACTTTCTTTACCAAAGCAGAAGATAAATTTTTAAGTGTTGCTTGTTCTTCTTTAATTAGTCGTTATATTTTTCTAAAAGAATTTCATAAATTAGAAGATAAATATCAAATTACACTTCCAAAAGGAGCTTCTAATTTAGTCGATGAAGTAGCTTTAAAGATTGTAAGAGAACATGGCTTTGATACTTTAAAAGAAATTGCAAAGTTAAATTTTAAAAACACAGAAAAAATAAAAGAACTTATGAAAGAACAATCATAAGTTTTTAATTTGCAATTTTTTTATTTTATTGTATAATAATAGGCATTCGGAATAAGAAGGTGTATTTATGAAACTAAATAAACAATTACTTTGTAAATTATTACTAACAACAGGGATTACTCTTTGTACCGCATGTTCTTATGAGGGGCACATAAAATGGTACCAAGAATATACTGACTCACCAATTGAAGAATTAGATGTTCAAGTTATGGATGAAAATCCATTCTATAAAAATCAACCACAAGAAGAACAAATATATTACTTAAATCAATTAATTATGAATAATCCTACTATGTCTGAATTACAAAAATATTGGGCACTCGATTATCAATCATTATTCTTAAAGTTATTGCAAATAGATTCAGAATTTGTATTTAATGCTTTAAATCATTTACAAATATCTACTGCTGATTTTCATGATAATAATTTACAAGGGATATATTATGAGAATTTATTATTATTAGATCAAGATCTAGAAGATAAAGAAGAAGCTACATTTAAACATGAATTAATCCATTGTGTTACGAAACGTATCACTCATAATGGTCAAACACTTTACTTTTTAGAAGAAGGATTAGCAGCAATTATTTCAGATGAATATGGAGGTAGTATTTTTAATACTTCTTATCGTGATATCGCAACTGTTTTAAAAATGCTAATTGATGTGATTGGAACAGGACCTTTCTATCAAATGCTAGGAACAGGAAATATTGATGCTATGATTCAATCTATAAAAGAAATCGATGAAAATATAGATATAGAACAAATACTTAATGATCTGAATGTCATTTATCAAGATGGCGGAATTATGAATCCAAGTACCCAAGAGACATTACAAACTCATTATATACCTACGATTCAATATTTATACGAGAAAAAAAAGAACAGTGATATGTATGATAGTCTAGAAATGAATTACTATATTAATTTCTTAAATCGTAATACAATTACTTTTCGTCAAAACAATTATTATATGTATTTAGACCGTTGTTACTTTAACACTGATGGTTATCCTTGTATGGTATTATATGATGAGAATTTTAATTATTATAATCATTTCCAATTAAGTGATTGGTTAAACATTACTTCATATCAAAAAACGCTAGTACCTTAATCAGTACTAGCGTTTTGTTTTTCTTCTACTAATTTCTCATAAGCTTCACGAAGGTGATAAATATTTTTAGGACTCATAAAGATAACAACTGCGTTATCATATTTCATTAATTTATCTACTTCTTCTAAACGAATATGATCTCCATGTTCTAAGTTTTTAATCATTAAATCACTTGTAACTCCCGGATAATCTAATGGATTATCACGATCGTTTTTAATATCCATCACATAAGCATAATCTGCTTGATTTAAAGCTTTGACATAATCTTCATGGAATTCTTGTACTCTTGCATAAGTATATGGTTCAAATACCGCAACGATTGTCTTCTTAGGATATTTTTGACGGGCAGCTTTAATGGTTGCTCTTACTTCATTTGGATGATGTGCATAATCATCAATGGTTACAATATCTCCAATTTCTTTTTGTTGAAATCTTCTTTTTGCTCCCGTAAATGTCTTTAACTGTTTGGCTACTTCTTTGGCATCCATTCTCTCATAAGAGCATACTGCTATGACTGCTAAAGTATCTAACAACATATGTTTTCCATAAAAAGGTAAGTCAAAAGATCCATAGTAATTACCTTCTACAAATACTTCAAAACTTGTTCCACTTTCTTTATATTCTACGTTTTTCGCAACAATGTCATTATCTTCATCTAATCCATAATAAAATATTGGAGGATTGACTTCTAAAGAATGTGTATATGGATCATCTCCACAAGCAATCACCATTTTCTCTGCCTTATTAACATATTCTTGGTATGCTGAAATCACATCATCAATATCTTTAAAATAATCAACATGATCTAAATCAATATTTGTAATAATCGCATAAGTTGGCGTATATGCTAGAAAATGTCTTTTATATTCACAAGCTTCTAAAACAAAATATTTATTTTCTTTGGAAGCATATCCACTTCCATCCCCTATTAAATAATTACATCCACATATACCAGTTAAAGTGTGTGCTAACATCGAAGAAGTTGTTGTCTTACCATGGCATCCAGCCACTGTAATGGTCTGAAACATCTTCGTTAACTTCCCTACCATCTCTTCATAGGCATACATCTTCACATTTAATTCTTCAGCTTGTTTTACTTCTTCATTATTTTCACTTGTAAAACTATTTCCACGGATCACAATATCATTTTCTTTGATATTATTTTTATCAAATGGCAAGGCATAAATTCCGATAGCATTTAAAGCATCATCTGTAAAACAATGTTCTTGGATATCACTACCTTTGACTTCATATCCCAAATTCTTCATAATCTGAGCAAGTGAAGCCATACCAGTCCCTTTTATTCCAATAAAATGATACATATGATTACCTTCTTTCTAATAAATTATACTATATTTTTAAAGTCTATGACAATAAATTAATAATAAATGGTCCTAAAATCATTAATAAAATCAGTGGTACGACAAATACAACAGAAATAATACTTACTTTATTTGGTATCTTATTAATTGCTCCACGTATTTCTAAGATCTGTTTATCTCTTAAAAAATCAATTTGATGATACATTGTCTCTAGAATACTATTTCCAAATACACTTGTCTGAGTCATATTTAAAATAATATTATTCACTGTTTCACTAGGAATTCTCTTTTTCATATCTTCTAATGATT
>CALVKP010000125.1 GCA_944332735.1 uncultured Bacilli bacterium
GTTACAATATCAATGGAAAACAATTAGAACCACTATCTATCAATGAAGAAACATATTTTAACTTTATTGTTAGACATGCTATCATTGATTCTATTCCAATGAAAGATTTCCAAAGACAAGTTTCTACGGATTATGACAATACAGATACCTTTGTGACAGCAATTGATCATTCCATTGTCAATATTGGAATATCTCAAGGGTATTTCCAAAAATCTGATTATCGTGGTCTGAAACAAAAAACGAATCGTTTAGCAAATACTTATCTTATCCTATCGATACTCGTTATGTTATTTGGTAATTTGATAATTTTTAATACACGTCTTGATCTTGCTTATGGAGCATTCTTCATTTTAGGTTTTGCCTTAATCATAAGTGCGATTCTGTTAAAGAAATTCTCTCATAAATATATTTTATTGACACAATTTGGAGAAGATGAATATGAGAAATGGAGAGCACTTTATCATTTCTTAAATAGTGCCACTTTAATGAAAGAACGTACTGTCATTGAATTACCATTGTGGGAAGAATACTTAGTATATGCAACTGCATTTGGTATTTCTGAAAAAGTAATAAAAGCATTAGAAATTCGTTGCCCTGATGTATCAAATAGTCCAATGTTAAGTAACTCTTACTATCGTTCTAGAAGCTTTAGAACATATGGAAGAAGTTTCCGTTCAACAACCCACCGTGCTTCATCTATATCTAGAAGTTCAAGATATGGAGGAGGTTCTTATTATGGAGGTGGAGGTCGCGGAGGCGGCGGTGGTGGCGGAGGCCACTAAAAAGGAATCATCATGATGATTCCTTAAAAAAAAAAAAAAAATGAGAAGATTGAATGTCTGAGTGATTTATTTTTAATACTTTTTCGATCATCTCTGTATCAAATGTTTGATAAATTGTTTTAGAAATATATTTTTCAGCTATTTTTAATATATATTGATAATCAGGAATATCATCTGGGAAAAAGATACCTCCCTTATCTTTATGTTTTAACATCCAACAAACAGCACCTAAAGCAGACATTGCCACGGGAGTAATGGTTGGTGTTTGCCAATAAGAATCTTTTTTATGTTTATATAAATAAGATGGTTCAATCCGATTTCCAACCCATACTGGATTAAAATTTTCACCTAGTAATAATACTCCTACATACTCTGTTCCCTCTTTGATATTTTCTTGATAGGCAATTTCTGTATCCTGTGGATAAAGATACCCTCTTATAATACTATGATCTTGATAATTCCCATCCTGTGGTTTTTCTATATTGGAATTGGGATAATCATTTACTTTGGCATGAATTAAATAATGATTTGCATAATCACACGGAGTGTAAATAAACATCACAGAAGGACGATATAATACTTTTCCCTCTTCTACTACTTCTAAATATTTCGCAATCGTAATTGTCTCTTCATGTGGTACTAAATACCCTTCAAAATAACCATTTGGATAATAGGTTTTACACTTTGTATCAGCAGCAATTGTTTTATATTCTACAAACCCCTTTTCTTGATCTATCATCCGATATAAATCACTTTCATTCATTTTCTCATGGCTTCCTAAATTCTCTGTTGCTTCACTTAACAATTCAAAGAAAAATGTATCAGGACACCAAGTACTTACTAACTTATTTTCTTGAAAGGGTTCTTTGATTTTTTGTAAGTCAATATCATTGACATGAATCATACGAATTTTAAGAAAGCGTGCTATTTCATTCCATTTCTGCTCTTTTAATAATTTTTTTAATGTTTTATCTTTTCGAAATTGTTTATGAATGATATATTCGATTGCTGCTTTTACAAAATGAGATACTAATCCTGGGTTATTCCCATGTTGTAAAACAATAGGATGACGATTATATCTTGAATCATTGCGATATTTCTCTTTCATTTCATTCTTTAACAAATTTTCCGTAAAAATACTATACCAATTTTCTGGCCAATCAGCTTCTCCTGTATTTAAATACATAATATTATGCTCACAACACCACTTACATATATCTCTTGTTCCAACTGTATCAGCAAAATCAATCAATAAATCTCCTTCCCCTAGAAACTCAGCAAAGATTTCTCGATAGTTATTTTTATTTACCTCATATACATAAAAGTTTGTAGCAATTCCTCCCATATTAATATAAGCTTCAAATTCATTGGCATTTCCTGTAATTACAATATAATGATTCTCATAAAAAGAAATTTCTTTTGATACTTTTTCAAAGAAACTTTTTCCTACAGCTCCAAATCCAAATTGAACAATCTTTCCTGTATATTTTATCACCTATTTCACGTCTCCTATCTAAAGTTCTATCTTCTTTGGTTTCTTTATCTTGATCATTTTTGGTTCTTCATACCCATTGGTAAATAATATCTGGATATGATTTTTTTGATATGGATATAATACTTTACTTAAATCAGGATGTAATTGATTTCCTCGCACAATTATTTTGGTAATCCCCTGTTTTAAGAAATAATGAGGAGATGGAATATCCTGTGGATAAATATCCCAGCTATTATCAAAAATAGAAGAATTTACTTTATAACGATTCAAACGATTGGCATCTAAAAGAAATACAGGAGCAGCGTTATCCATTCGTTTTATCTTTTGTAATTCATTTGCTCCCCATACAAGTAACGATGTAATTCGTTGGTTATCTGTAGTGGCTCTTGTTCCTTTTGATGGATTTGTCCCATTAAAAATAGGAACGGGACAATATCCTATTTTAGCGAGTGCGATTCCTTCTTTGATACTATCAATACCATCTATATCTAATATGATTGCTGTATCACTTTGATATCCTGGTAGATAGTGAATCGTAGGAATGATATAATCAATCCATTCATGATTTTGATATGATGAATCAATTCCAACAAATGGTACTGGTCTTACCCAAGTACTCCATTTACCATCACGAAAAGCCCATATTTTATAGATTTCTTTTCGATTCATTTCTATGACTCCTTTCTATCAACACAGGTATATCTTCTGCCTCCGAATCAATTCTTGTCTTTTCACTGATACGTGCATAAAAGCCTGCATGTTTACCATCTACTGTATAAGAACCTAAACAAACATGAAAATATTTCCCATCAGGACTTTTAAGGGGCATACTATGAAATTTCTGTTGTGCCACATAATGACTCGGATGTTTTTTTACATCTTTTAATATTGCTTGATATTCTTCTTCATGACATGCTTCCTGAATGGATATTTTTTCTCCTACTCTACCCCAAGCTGGCTTATAAATATAACCACTTTGTTTTTTTAATTCTTTTACTTCGATGGTATGTGGTAATAACTGTCTCCAAGTATCTAATTGAATTCCACATTTTTCTAATTCATCCCATATCAAAGGAAAACGTTTTGTTTGCGCAAAAACAGCTATCGGATGATTACAAGATGGCGTTATCGTATCAAAATAACCACTCCATGTCTTAGGTTTCATATCTTTTAACCATTCCAATGGTGTAAAACGAACAATACAATCAATTTTTTCTTGATACCCATCTAAGATACTAAATGCTTCTTGATTTTGAAATTGAACATGATCACTCGCTCCATAGATAACATGGTAACCGAGTGCTTCCATATGATCTCCTATATACTGCATTACCTGTCGATCATCACTATAAGAAGTACAATGTACAAACATAATTGTTCCCTTCTTTTTTATTTTACTGGCAATTGCTTTTGCAAGACAATCTCCAAAGTGAATACTTACATATTTCTTTGAATGAAGATAAGTACGTGCTAAAAGAGGAAGTAAGGATGCTTCTGCAAATCCACCAGGAACATCACTATTTACTTCACTAATTACCCATTTATTATCTTGTGTTAAGTGAAAATCATAACGCATCAAACGAATATGTTTTTTCGCATCATAATTTCTCATTCGCTTTAACTCTTTTTTAATCTGTCTCGGAATTTTTAATTTTTTTGTTAAGTCTAAATGATTGTTTAAATACACTTCGGCATTTCTTGTTTCTTGATCTAATTTTTCCGTAAAATGAGCTATTTCCTTCGCTTCTTGATGAGATAATACCAATGCATATCTTGAAAGTGTATTATGATCTAAAAACTGAGGATCCCATTTATAACAATCAAACATCGCATCAATCCGATAATCTTCATAATTAGGGATTACAACTAATTTCATCCTATCCCTCTTTTCCTATTTCTATTATAACGTATTTTTGTAAGAGCACAAAAAAATCTTAGTATCAAATCATTACTAAGATTTTATTTTTTGTTTAATGTTAATACTTTTTGTTTTTCGTCTTTGGTATTTGCTTTCATATTTTCGGCAACGGTCAATTCTTTTTCAACTGTCTGTTTTAGTTTTTCGATTTGATTTATTATACTTTGATACATATCTGCATGAATTGATTCATATGCTTTAAATTCTTGTTCAAAATCTTCTTTTAACCACTCTATTTCCGTTAAAGTAGAACTATAGACATCAATTGTATGTTCAATACAATCCTGCTTTGTTTTAATGCTCTTTAATATTTGTTCTGTATCTAACATTTCTACTGTCATATCAGGACGAATCGCACGTCGTAAATTTTTAACCGTACCATTAAAAGCAATTCCTCCTGTTAGTATTTTCATAAGTGGATTATTAAATACAAACACACCAATCACTCCAAATGCCATTGAAGTAAAACTAGACATTAAATGTTTAAATCGACTAAAGTGATTTTCTTTTCTAACACGAATACTACTTTTACTTAAAGTTGTGTGAAAATTCTGTAATGTTTGTTCTTGTTCTGATATAATTTTTTTAATTTCATTTACTGCTTGTTCAATTTCCTCTGTTTTAAGAGTAACTTGATCCATCTTTATTTCTTCTTTTTTCGGTACTTCTTGTTTTACAAATTCTTCTTTCTCCTGTTGTTTTTCTAACTTTTGTTTCTTATCTTTGATATATGTTTCAATCATTTCTTTTTCACCAGTTGTATGACGTAATATCTCACGTATTTTTACATCACTAACCGTTAATCGATATCTATCAAAAGAACGTACATCTTCAAAAGCAATTAAACTATGAATATTATATTTCTCTTGATTTTGTTTATAAGAAGATAATGATTGATCTAATGCTTGATTCATATCTGTCAATTCTTTTAAATAGGACTCTAATGTTTCTAAATCTACATCATCCGGTGAAATACGATGAATCGAATCAATTTTCTCTTCGTATTCTTTCATCATTTCATTTTGTTTCTTTAAAAAGTCAATCGCTGGCTGAGGACGAGCAATACTTGCTTTTTTATGAAATGGTTTTTCTGTAATTTCAATTGTCTCATCTCCAGTATGAATTGTTGCAATTACTTTCTTTTCTTCTTTCTCTTCTACAGGTGGCTCTATATCCCACTCTTTTTCTTTTACTTCTAATTCTGTTTTTACTTGTGTTAATTTTTCTTGGACTTCCTCTAAACGTGCCGTAATGAATGCTGTACTAGCAAGAATACTCTGTTTTGCTTCTTCTGACATACTATCATCTACAATGACTTCTTTACTCTTAGTAAGCCCCAATACCGTTTCTTCTTCACGAATACGATGACGATCTTTAATCATCTCATATTTTTCTAATACTTGTTTATATCCTTCTTCAAACTCATCTAATAAACTTTGAATACGATCAAATTCTTGTACATCTAATACAGTATCAATTTCTTTTCCTAATAAATTGAAACATTGATTTAAACTATCAGAATAGTTTTTAATATCCACCTTTAAAGAAAGCAAAGCAGCAGGAGCACTCTCTCCATTTTTCTCAAACTTTTTCATTTCTCTATTTTCTCTTTTTTTAGCTGGAGATTCAAATAACGCTGCAAAAAAACCAACACATATCATCAAAAAAGTTTTCTTTTTTGATTGTGTTCTTCCTGTATGATTAGAAAATACTTGACTATTTTTAATTTTTAATTGGCGTTCTTTTTCTTTCTGTTCTTGTTTTTTTAATTGCTTCTGTCTTTTTTCTTTTTGTTTTTTCATCCGCCAAGCTTTCAATCTATCTTTTAATCCACCCTTTTGTTCTCCATTACCTTGCATACATACCACCTATTACATTATAACATAAATCAATTTGTTTTTAAAATGAGAAATACTGACAAAAAAAGCCTATATTAGGCTTCTATACTTCCAAATGTCTGAAATGGGAAAAGAGAAAAAGAGGTTACTCCTAGTATTTGATCTTTAGAAAATGCTCCAAAGACACGACTATCCATCGAATTATCACGATTATCTCCCATTACAAAATAATATCCTTCGGGAATTTTTTTCTTTTTATTGTAGATAAAATCATCTGTTTTATCGTGTTCAAACTCTTCTTTCACATATTTTCCATTAATATATAATTTATTATCTCTTACTTCTAAAGTTTCTCCTGGAAGTCCAATAATTCGTTTAATCAACTTCTCATTTCCATCATCTATCACAACAATATCAAAACGTTTATAATTTCTTTGATATTTTTTTAATAATAAGATTTGATTATCTTGTAAAGTAGGCACCATAGAACGACCTTCTACTTGTACTGGTGTGACTATAAATGTACGTATTAATACAACTACTACAATAATTATTACATAAGGAATTAACTCTTTTATAATCTTCATTTCACACCTCCACTTAAGAAAAAAAGGCGTTTCACGCCTACTTATTGCTTTCTTTGATCTTTGGTTCTTTTGTCATATGACGTAAGTAGTGTAATTTATTTCTTCTTACTCTACCTTTTCTTGTTACTTCAATATAAGCAATTTTTGGTGAATTCACTGGGAATGTTCTTTCTACTTGAACTCCTCCTGATTTCTTACGAACGATAATGTTCTTAGAAATACCTCCACCTTGTACAGCGACAACTAAACCATCAAAGTTTTGAATTCTTGTTTTGTTTCCCTCTTTAATTTCAACTCCGACTCTTACATTATATCCAGTACGAATTTCTGGAATATCTTTACGGATTTGACTTTGAGTAATCTTATCAACAATATTCACAATGTCACGCTCCTTTTCTTTTACAGTGATCATAATCATGTATCAGCGGATCACAAGACGTTAAAGATTATAACATAAATAAGAAGAATATGCAACTACTATCGTGCTCTTTTTAAATCCTGTTCCATTTGTTCCATCCATTTGATCTGATAAAGTTCTTGTTCTCTTTGTTTAGCACAAAATTTAATATATTCTACTTGTTTTTCTAATTCTAAAATATATTGTTCTCCTAAATATTTTGGTAGCAATTTTTTACCATTTGTTGGTAACGAGCCAAATCGTCTAATACCATATCGGTTGCTCCTGGTTCTCCATCTGTTTCATTTAATAAATAAAATAAATACTGTAAATATAACTCTAATTTCTTTTTTACTTTCTTTTTTAATAAATTTTCGATAATTTCAGGATTCACAGCTTTGAATTTTGTGACAGTAATACCAGGATATTTTATTTTATTCTTTGGAGTAAATAGATATCCATCCATTTTTTTAAAATTACATGCTTTTATTTTTTTCTTTTTCTTTTCTTTTTTTAAACGATATGTTTTCTCCAAATTGCACCAACTCTTTCCTTACTCTTTTTCTAATAAATCAGGACGGCGTTCTTGTGTTCTATTCATTTGTTGTTCTAAGCGCCATTTTCTAATATTCTCATGATGACCAGATAATAATATATCAGGTACTTTCATTCCTCTAAAATCAACTGGTTTCGTATATACAGGATAATCTAACAAATGATTTTCAAACGATTCATTTTCACTAGATTCTTTGGTAATGACATCATCTAATAAACGAATGACACTATCACTTACTACCATACTAGCAAGTTCTCCACCTGTTAAAATATAATCTCCAATACTAATTTCCATATCTACAAAAGAACGAATTCTCTCATCAAATCCTTCATAATGACCACATATGATTAAAATATGTTTCTTTTGTGATAATTCATGCGCTATTTTTTGCTTATATGGAATTCCTTGTGGAGACATCAATATCACCAAGGTATCTTCCTTCTTTAAATCTTCTATCGCATCAATAATAGGTTGTGGCATCAATACCATACCACTTCCCCCACCAAATTGATAATCATCTACTTTCTTATGTGGATCTTTTGAATAATCTCGTATATTATGAATCGTTACTTCTACTTTTCCCTTTTCAATCGCACGTTTGATAATAGATTCACTTAAAAAACCATCAAACATACTTGGAAATAATGTTAAAATATCAATCTTCATTGAAAAAAGCCTCTACATTCTTTAATATCATGCGATGATTCTTTAAATCCACTTTTTCTATGAAATGTTTATCAATTGGAATCATATATTTATGATCATCATTTTTTATAATTAAAACATCTTGCATTTCTCTTAATAACAAATCAATAACAGTTCCTTTCTTCTTTTTTTGAAAGTAAACATCTAACCCAACAAATTCTTCTTCTAATGGTACTTTTAATTCAATATCCTTACGATTCATATATACTTTTTCAAAACGCATATCAATTACTTCATTAATATCATCAATTCCTTCAAAAGTAAGCATATCATACTTTTTATGATGACGATAAGTACGAATCGTAAATTCTTTTCTATCTTCTCCTATATATACTTTTTTTCCTTTTAAAAAAGCATATTCTTTTTCTCTAAATTCACTAATTAAGCGAACTTCTCCTTTAATTCCATGTGTACCAACAATTTCTCCTATATAAATCTCATTCACTGTCATCACGATCCTTTAAAGCAAACAACAAAATACTTGTAGCAACCCCAACATTTAAACTTTCACATTTTTGATTCATCGGAATATATAAATAATTTGTAGCAAGTTCCATTATTTCAGAACGAACGCCTCTACCTTCATTTCCCATAACAAGTACATACTTACCTTGCTTATCTACTTGTCTTACATCTTCTCCTCCATCTACTTTCGTTACATAGATTGGATAGCCCTTTTCTTTTAATTCCACGATTTGTTCTTTTAAATGACAAACACGAATTGGAATGTGAAATAACAACCCCTGTGTTGCTCTTATTACTTTAGAATTATAAATATCAACACTATCTTCACTCACTAAAATCATATCAACATCAAATGCTACTGCACTTCTGATAATAGTTCCCATATTACCTGGATCTTGTATTTGATCTAATACTAAAATACGATTTCCTATCTTATTTGCGGGCTCTTTCATCTTACAAACACCAATCATAGAAGATGGCGTATCTAAATTACTTAATTCTTTTAATACAGATTTGGTAACGTAATTTGTCTCAACTGGTAGTGAAAAATCTGTCTTTTCTTCTAACAATAATTCTTCTAAATAACCTGTTTGAAAAGCTTCTAAAACAAGATGTTCTCCCTCTACTAAGAACATCTTTTTCTGTTCACGATATTTATGGGTATGTAATTTTTTTAAATCTTTTATTTTTGGATTATCTAAAGACTGATATAACATAAATATCACCAACTCCATTTTATCAAAATATAACTTTGAAATAAAGTTTTTTTCTTTTTATTATAACACGTTTGTTCTAAATTTTTGACAGAAATCATAAATTAAGGTAAAATAACGTCATCATAAACGAGGTGAAATGTATGCAAGAGTTAATTGCTCTTCTAAAACAAGAAAAAGATATAAAATTATTAATAGAACAAGAAGAAATGAAACAAACACGCTTAGAAAAAACATTTCACGAACAAAATACTACCATCTATAAAAATAATTCTGTGCTTCAAGAACAAATTCAAAAAAAGCAACGACTATCCCAACAACAAATGATATATGAAAATGCGAATGAGAAATACCATTTAAAACAAAAACAATACGTTCAATTTATCATCTCATTCAATCTCATTTTATTAATTCTCTCTCCAATGATACAGATTATGACTCAATTGGGAATGATCCTATATATTGGATTAGCACTCGTTGCCATTTTACAAATCCCTGGTTATTTTCTTTATCTATACAAAGAAAATAAAATTTTAAAGCAATACAATATCCAAGAACTAACTTCTAATATTAAAGAAATCTCAAAAGTATTAGATGAAATTTCTAAAAAACAAAATGATATCAAAACAACAAATAAACAAATCGAACAAGCATTATTACAATCAAAACAGAGATTATTGCAATTAAATCAAGCTCTTACAAGGATTGAAGAACAAAAAAATAACATTATTTTTTCAGTAGAATACGAAGAAACAATGCTTCCAGACGAAAAAACATATCAAAAAAAGATATCGAAATTTTAAGCGATATCTTTTATTTTACACTAACTGATTCTAACTGATAATCTCCATCTTGTGCTTGATAAGTATAAACCTGTAATGTTCCTTGATCTAACATCTCATTTAATTCATCTTCTTGATATGTTCCTATTTCTTTTCCATTTAAATCATATAATGTTTCATTTTCAATATATCCTGCTTTGA
>CALVKP010000126.1 GCA_944332735.1 uncultured Bacilli bacterium
ATGCAAATGGTTTTGTAAAATTTGAAGAAGAAAGAAATTATTTAAAAAAGAGAATGGAACATATCCGTAAATCAAAAGTTGATTCTACAATCGAAGAAGTTTTTGAAATATTAGATGAAGACGGTAGTTTAATTGATTCTTTATATCATCATCAAGAACAATTAGAAGGTTTAAAGAATCAAGATGTATATCATTATTATCAAAAGATGGTAAATACCTCTCGACCATTTATTTTCTTATATGGAAATGAAGAGTTGTTAGAAGCTTCTAACTTGTTAGATCAATTTTATAAAGATTTTATACCAGCTCAAATTACTTTTAAAAAGGTAAATCATTTCTTAACATTACATCCTTCTGTAAAAACAGTTGAAAAAGAAAAGCCATATCGTGAGTCTATCTTATGTATGGCATATAAAGTGAAAAATATGAAAGAAGAAGATCGTATTCTCTTAATTTTATTAGCCAACATATTAGATTCTAATGTATCACGTATTTTAAATGAGAAATTAAGAAATCAAGAAAAATTAGTTTATTGGGCAAATGCGCATTCCTATTCTAAACATGGACTTTTAGGAATTGGTTGTGGAATTTATAAAGACAATTTACAAGTTACTATTAATAAGACAGAAGAAATGTTTCATGAATTAAATGATTACAATAAAATTGCTCAAACATTAGCTTTGTTAAAAGAACGAGATACATGCGAATTACTTCGTACTTTGGATTCTATTTATTATGAATATGATCAGTATGTAACAAAATATTTTGGAGTAAAAGAAACAGATACTGAATTCATGAAACGTGTTCAACAAATCACACCAGATCAAGTACTCGCATTCTTACCTCGATTAAAGTTAGATCTAATTTATTTTGCAAAGGGGGTAGAAGATGCAGACTAATATCAAATCTTATCAATTAAAAAATGGACTAACTGTTTATTTCTATCCTGATGATACAAAACATTCTGTTATCGTAAATTTAATTGTTAATTTTGGTGGAAAAGATACAGATGTTATGATAGATGGAAATTATTATCATCTTAAAGATGGAATGGCTCATTTATTAGAACATTATACAATTGAACAAAATCAATATGGAAATCTTATCTCTTTACTTACTGAAAAATTTATGTATACAAACGGTGAAACAGATCGCTATCGTACCCTTTA
The DNA here is from genome assembly GCA_944332735.1 of uncultured Bacilli bacterium. GTDB lineage: Bacteria > Bacillota_I > Bacilli_A > RF39 > UBA660 > UMGS2016. The sequence continues at coordinate 1,170 of CALVKP010000126.1, forward strand.
TTATTTTGATGCAGTAAAATATATTGATGAAGGCTTAGAAATTTTAATCAAAGGAATTCATCAACCAATTTTTTCACAACAAAATTTAGAAGTTGTAAAACATGCAATTCGGGAAGAAATTAGAAGAACACAAGATGCAATTGATCGTCGAATGAGTGTGATGGAAATCGACCAATTATTTCACAATCGTTCTTATCGTAGTACCATCGGAACAATGAATGATATTGAAAGTATTACAATCGAAGAAGTAGAAAAAATATATCATGCTTTTTATCAACCATCAAATGAAATTTTAGTCATTGCTGGAAATTTTAAAGAAACAGAAATGTTAGAGAAAATTACTACTTTATATGATGAACTTTCTTTTGAAACACATACTACTAAAAGAATATTAAAAGAAGAACCAAATACAATAACAAAGAAAAAAGTAGTTCTTAACTTTCCGACAGCCATGCCAATTTTTGAATTATCTTTTAAAGTTCCAATTGGTCATTTTAATCAAGAACAGAAAATGAAATTGGATTGGTATATGTCAATTTTCTTTGAAATGAATTTTAGTGCTTTATCCCCAATTGTAAAACAATTAAGAGATAGGAAAATAATCGATAAAAATTTTGGTTTTACATCTAGTTTTTTTGATGATTATTTGATTGTGAAAATTGGAGCATATACAAAGCAAAAAGAAAAACTTCAAAAAGAAATTTTAAAAGTATTAAAACATCCGCGATTAGATACAGAAGTATATGAGTTATCGATTCGAGAAACAAAGTTAAAGATATCACTTCTTAAAGAGAAATTGAGTAGTATTGTAAGTTCATTTATGGATAATTTAATATATTTTGATATTCCTTGTTTAGATAGTGTTGATTATGTAGATACATTTTCTATTCAAGAGTATCAAGAAATAATTGGTAAACTTGACTTTTCAAATTATAGTATGATTGAAGTGGTAGACCAAGAAAAAGAATTTGTTGTTAATTGATATCCTTGTGGGTATCTTTTTTGTTATAATAAATTAGGAGGTGCGTATGGAAGTTGTAAAAGAAAAAAGTGATATTTCAAAATTAGTAGATAATCAAATTTATGGTGATATTGAATTAAAGAATGCTCAAATTGAATGGAAAGGAACTGGCAATGTTTTATATTGTGTCGGTAAGATACAACTAGAGAATTGTAAAATCCGTTTTACGGGGAATCATTCCTTAATTTATTTTGATGAGAATTTATATCCATTTTCCATTGATATTCGAGTTGGAAATGATTCTGTATTTTATTTAGGAAAGGATTGTTATCTAAATAAAACTTCTCATATATATGCAACAGAAAGAAAAAATATATTAATTGGAAATCAATGTTTACTTTCCT